>CADAHF010000029.1 GCA_902787665.1 uncultured Pseudomonadota bacterium | reverse complement strand
TCTGTTGGTTGGGCAGATAATCAGTTTAAAATATGGGTTGTTGCCACAGGTGAACGTTTAAGGGGCCCCGATCATCCAATGGTCAAAGATGGGGTGTACGATATTGCGTATGAATTCAAAAATGGACGGCAATACCTGATAGATGGCACAGAAATAAAAGACAGGGCGCACGACGGCGGAATCGTGACAACCAATACAATACACTTGTTTGATAATGGTATTCACGAAATGAATTATAATTTCAAGGGACGTGTGTATTGGGTACGGTTATATGAAAACAATGTGTTGGTACATAATTTTCTGCCGGTGCGTCAAGAAAGTACAAACGATATTGGAATATATGATACGGTGACAGGGCGTTTCTTTACAAACAGTAATGCCAACAGCAGCGGATTTACATATGGTGGTGATTTAAGCAATAATTGTGTTGATTCTGGGCGGGGGCACTACGTGGGGCAATCTGTAACTAACTTTGGTAATGTGGGTGAACGGACTCCATGTCCCATTGGTACATATTCCGACAGTCTGCGCGGTGCCAGTATTGCGGTATGTCAACCTTGTCCGAGTGCAACATATAACGATGTTATTGGTGCCGCCGCCTGTACTTCTTGTCCAATTGGGTATACCGATAATCCCGAAACAGGTAGAACGTCAAAAACTCAATGTCAAACAACGTGTCCAGGCGGAACGTATATGTCATCTGATACGATTGATGGGTACACAAAGTTAGACTATATTGAAGCAAACGGTAAACAATGGATAAATACCGGTATTTTGGCATCGTCGTTGGTAAATCCAGTTATGAAATTGATAACGCAATATACCACTGTTGAAAAGGGAAAACAAAACGGAGCTAAGAAAAACAATTTAGATTTCAAGGTTGGTATTATAAATAATAATAATACAGTCTTTATATGCCAGGCTGGTGGTGCAAGTACGGAAACAAAATTTGGTGCTGCCGATACGGCCAAACATACATTTGTGATGGATGTCGGTAATGGGACATGTAGATTAGATGATGAAGAAAAATCATTACATGTTGATAGTTTAGCAAACCTGACTGGTCCTGTATCAATTGGAACGGTGAATAATCAATCTGGTAATGCTGGGAAACAAAGAATTTATGGTTTTACTTTGATAAGCAACGGCGTAAAATTACTGGATATGATTCCGGTTCGCAATACCAGTGGGGTTGCAGGAATGTATGATGTGCAACACAGTCAATTTTATCCTAGTGCTGGAACTGCCCAATTTGTTGAAGGGCCATTAGCCAATTCCAGTGGTTGTATTGATGTTGAACCGGGATATTGGGCGCCAGAAATGGTATTGGGATATGGTCAAACAAGCGATCGTAATGAATGTCCATTGGGAACCACAACGATTGGGTATGGACATGGTGCAGATGAAGCCGCTGATTGTGGTCGTGCGATTAATATTGGCGGTTATACAATATATACACGCAGTTCACGCGCGACAACACCATCGTTGAATTTCCTGACACACGATAATCAAAGGTTCTATATAAGTGTCAGTGATTCAAATCACACATTATCGTCATTGCATTTGAGCGATGGGACAAACGAATACACTGTATATGATGACAGTTTGTTGCATCAAGAACGTCCATAACTAACACAACAAGAACAACCGGCACAAGAATTAGTACAAGAACCTGCAGAGGAACCAGAACCCCAGGAAAAAACCATAAATTATGAATTATTGCTTTACTTTACAGTAATTTTTGGTAAATAAGACTATAATAAAAAAACAATAAGGAAACAAAAATGTCAGAAAACACAACAATATCGACAAATGAATTAGAAGCACGTTTACAAAAGGCGGAAAATATCAAAGCGCGTGATGGCGTTGTGTGGAAAGATAAGTTTGATCGCAGTCATACTATTGCAGATGCGCGCGAATTACCAGACGGAACGGCTGTTAAATTGTGTGGTCGTGTTACGGCGTTGCGCTGGTTGGGCAAATTGATGTTTGGTCGCATCTATGATATTGCTGGTGAAATTCAGTTTTCTATGTCGCGAGAGGAAATTGGCGAAGAAGATTATAAATTTATGAAGGCTAATGTTGATATGGGTGACTTTATCGGCATTGCTGGTGAATTGTATCATACAACGGCGGGTGAATTGACGGTCAAGGTTTCACATTATGACATTTTGGCTAAGGCATTGCGTCCACTGCCAGAAAAGTTCCATGGCTTGACAGATACCGAGGCCCGCTATCGTCAGCGTTATTTGGATGTTATTTACAATCCAGAATCGCGAAGTGTGTTATTAGGTCGTTTCAAGATGACACAAGAATGGCGCAAATTTATGGTTGATAACGGTTTCTTAGAAATTGAAACACCTGTTCTGCAAAATGTTGCATCTGGGGCGGCGGCAAAACCGTTTACGACACATCACAATGCGCTTGATGCTGATTTTCAGTTGCGTATTTCCCCAGAATTGTTCTTGAAAATGGCGATTGGTGCCGGTTTTGATCGCGTGTTTGAGGTTGCAAAAGATTTCCGTAACGAAGGTATGGATCCAATGCATCTGCAAGAATTCACAATGGTGGAATGGTATGCGGCATATTGGGATTACAAACGCAATATGGAATTTACATGGAAATTGATTCAGCATTTGATTCAATCAATGCGCGGCACATTAAAGATTTCATATCAAGGCACTGAACTGGACTTTTCGAATTATGAATTGATGGATTATACTGCGAAAATGAACGAATTGTTCGGGTGCAATATTTTGGATTTTGATGATGTTGACGCGTTGAAACAAAAATTAGTTGATATGAAAATGTTTCCAGCTGAAGATCTGGAAGATTTGAAATCGATTCCAACATTAGTTGATTGGGTGTATAAACGCAAGATTCGCGACAGTATTATTAAGCCGACATTCTTGTACAACTATCCAACATATATGGTGCCATTAGCGCGCCACAGTGATAAAGATGACAGATGTCTGGATATGTTCCAATTATTGGTGTGTGGTGCCGAATTGTGCAAGGGCTATTCGGAATTGGTTAACCCAATTCAACAGTTGGCTGCGTTTGAAGACCAGGCAAAAAATATCGCCAACGGTGACGAAGAAGCCTTTAACCCTGACAATGATTTTGTTCGTGCAATGGAACATGGTTTTCCGCCGATTTCTGGCGTGGGTCTTGGGGTGGACAGATTGGCAAGCATCATATTTGATCAGCCGACTTTACGCGATGTCATATTGTTCCCAATGATGAAATAGGGCGCTGATATGAACGATAAAAACTCTGATTCTTATGCGGCAGACATAACCGCTGATAACGACCGTAAAAATCTTGCTGAGATTGATAAGGTCTTGGCTGGACATCATATTAACGAAGAGGCTGCCGAATATCTGCGTACGCTTTATAGCGACAGTATGTATTGGTTCCGCGAAGTGTTTCATGTTTTGGGCAAATGTCTTGGTGCGCCAAAGGCACCTGTTGTGCGCTATGATTATGACAATGATTGTGGCGTGGACGAAAAAATAACAATATCAGACATCAACCCATTGTCGCCGTATTTGGTTCAACATCGTTTAGATATGGACCCAATGCGTAATCAGTTTTTTTCGGTAACAAATGGGCATAATGTTGATTTGTCTGTATCATCAATTGTTACGGTTATTGTTGCCGCACAAAAAAGACTTTCTCGTTCGCTTGAAAAAATTACTGGCAAATATTATCGCGAATTTGTTGACGATGTTGCAACAACGGCACAGCGCGTTATTTCATCATATGAACGCGCGGCTTCTGGACGTGCGATTGCAGAAAAAATTCGTGAAGAGTTTTCAGGTAAATTTATAACTGCAGCATCGGAAACAGTGTTGCGTATAATTGGTCGCGGTCACGAAGAAATCGCTGTGGATTTGGTGCGCGAACTGGACAAAATTGAGAAACCTCA
>CADAHF010000028.1 GCA_902787665.1 uncultured Pseudomonadota bacterium | reverse complement strand
TTGTCATGGTTCAATTTTACCCCCACCCAAGATTTTCATCAACATTAAAAATGTTGTGAAAATCTATCCCGCCCCACAAGGGGGCAGGGTAAAATTGCGGGATAATAAAAACGGACAACATTGTCCGTTTTTAATTACTACTTAACACACTGTCCGTATGTATTATAATCAGATGGTTGATTTGTTCCACAGTATGGAACACAACTACCGTTCCAAGTAACATAACCATCATTACACTTGCATTTTGTGTTCACGTATGCGTTTGTCTCTGTTAAGTTTGGGCTTGGTTGTTGTGTTGATAACGCACTCTTATCATACGTACTATTTTCTGGACACAATAGCGATTGATAGAACATTTCCGAAACACAGCCAATGATTGATTGGTTCACTTCTGCCTGTGTAGGTGTGCCATTACCTGATTTCTTTATTTCACAATTACTAAGTTGATAAGTAACACCATCAATCGTCACGTCGTTTTCTGTTGTTATCTTTGGAACACCACCAAATATAGCCAAGCCACATGTCAACGCAACATTACGGCACGCACCATTCATAATGTTGTATATATTTGTAACATTTGCCGATTGTGACCAAGCACTCACCTGGGTTACCTGTTGATTATAGCATGCTGCAACATCCGTCACACAACGCGATGCATAATCAGATATAATTTTATACTGGGAAGCCTTGATATTAACCATTGCACGCTGAATATAATTCAACACGATATAGTTGTATGCATTATATTTACCGTCTTCGTCATATGTATATGTTTGGCATTTATCCAACACGGCACGACAAAGACCCTCCTTGGTAACTTCTGGCTGTGTTCCAATTTTCTGTAACAGGTATTTAACAGTACACATACCATTGCCACCTGTTTTGCCAGTCGCGTCGTCACCTTCTGTGTGTGTATTACAATTGCTGCTGTTAATTGTCATTTCATATGCGTTTTTCAAGAAACTTTCGTCAATTTGCGAACTGTCATAGTATTGCATAACTTCTGTTATCTTGGATATATCCTGACCCAGAACTACATTACCGTTTTCATCAATATATTTCTTGGTTGGGTCAACACATTTCGCATAATCGTCGCCACACACCATATCGTCTGTCATACAAGCTTCCAACGCACCGATACACCCCTTTGCATCATATTGGTTTTTGTTCTGCATAACGGCCAAACGCGCCTTTTGCAACATACGTTCGGCACTGCGCACATTTGATACCAACGTTTCGTTTAATTTCTTTAATCCCGCTTCATACGCGATACAATCTTTATCAATCGCCAAATCGTAATTACCGGTAACCTGTTGTGTTGTGGCACCCGCCTTTTTGCATTGATTCAATACCGTATTACAACGACTGCGCGCAGCATTATATAATTCCGAACCACGCAGATTTGAAAAACTGCTTGTATTGGTGTTCAAGAAATCTAAACTGAATAAATCAGCATCTGCTGAAAAATTCAAATCCATATCCAAACCAAAGCCGTCATCAGTATATGACGCAGTATATGTTTTTGGATCTTTTATCATATTTTCGATTTGTTCCAGCATATTGCGGTTTTCGGTTGTGTCACGCGTTCCGCTTAATGCTTCTTCGGCCTCAGTCGCGGTCATAATGGCGCGAATTTCATCAGCAGACAAGCCGATATAACGAATATTCTGTGCGACCTCGTTCAGTTTTTCATTTGCGGCATTAACCGCTTCTTCAACCTTGCTATACTTGCTAAGGTTTGCACTGCAACTGCACCGTTTTTGATTTGCATCAACGACTGAACAGAATTGATCCATACATTCGTTATATTGTTCCTGGCATGACTTATTTAATTCTGCGGTTTGTTCAAGACGTTCTTTGGCCTCAGCTATTGTTTCTTTATTTGCGGCACGACCGGTCACCTTACGAATATCTTCGTCTATATTGGAACCGGTTTGTTGATTGGTTCCCGCAATTATTGCGCGCCCACCAAATTCAGCAACACTTGGCCTCAATGTTAACCCCGCGCGACGAATTGCAGAACTGCTGTTTATATCTGATTGTTTTGCTGTATCAACATCGTATCCGCCACGGGCCGTCACACTACGCGGAACAACATTTTGCGAAGAAGCTTCTTTTAACGCCTCAGATGTGGGGCGTGTTGTAGTCCGCATAACATCAGTTGTTGTATTGCGCCCAGCTGCCCTTGATTTTGACGATGTGTCGGTATTTTCCGAAACCGTATTATTTATTGTCCCAGACGGAATTACACGCGATGGAACAGGTGCGTCTGCAGCAAAAGACGTACTAACAATCAGTGTCATCAATAAAGATAACGCCCTGTACTTTTTCATTGTCATGTTTAATTATATCACAAAACACCCGCATAAAAAAGAAAATCATTAAAAAAAGGGGAAATAAAATCCCCTTTTTAAACATCGAAACAATAATAATTATTTCGCCTCTGGTTCCGGCAAAACAGAAACCGTTTTACGATCCCCCAGGCCACGTTTAAATGTGACAATGCCTGCGATTTTAGCAAACAAAGTGTGATCTTTACCCATACCAACATTCAATCCTGGGTGCACCGCTGTGCCACGTTGACGAATGATGATATTACCTGGGATAACGCGACTGCCCCCAGATTTTTTAACACCCAATCTGCGCCCGGCTGAATCGCGTCCGTTGGTGGTTGCCGAACCTGCTTTCTTATGTGCCATAGTTCAAACTCCTTAAGCCATAATATCTGTTATTTTCAAAACAGTAATGAACTGACGATGACCCTTGGTCCGACGATAGTTTTGACGACGTTTTTTCTTGAACACCAAAACCTTGTCAGCGCGTTTCTGTTCAACCACTTCGGCAATAACTTTTGCACCATCAATAGTTGGTGTGCCGATTTTATCACCAAGCATTAAAACCTGGTCGAATTCAATTTTACCGTCGGCATTCAGTTTTTCAACCTTGATAACATCGCCCTTTTGCACGCGATATTGTTTGCCACCGGTTTGAAAGATTGCAAATTCGCTCATATTCTTGCTCTTTTTTTGTTCGTTTTTTTGTTATTTTTATGCACTTTTGTCGAAAAGTTTATGCAAATTGTATGTTTTTTATATAAAAAGTCAAGAAAAAGTTTATTACAGGTTGGTATTAGTAATAAAAAAAACCGCCCAAACGGGCGGCTTTTGCTTTCAAGTGAAACTATACTATTGATCATTGACCTTGTTATTGTCCTTGACCCAGGTACGCAATGCAACATTTTGTGGATCATGACTATTATTGTCGTCCTCACTCATACCCAAAGCTTCCTGCAAACACAATTCACGCAATGCTGCAGAATTTTTAACACCTTCTATACCACTCGCGCTTGCGATGGTTGTAGCGACAGAATCTGTATCTGTCTGTGTCGCAGCACCATTTAAGATTTCGTTCAGTGTTACAACATTACGACAGGTATTCTTTGCATAATCTTGGCTATATGTACACTCCTTACTATCTGCCTTGTCAATAACAGCTTCAAACTGAGCATATGATGGATTACAAATCATTTCTTCGTAACAATGTGGCACCTGGGACATTTGTGCACAATATGTATTTATACGTGCATTTGTCCATGGGTTGGTGGTACCAGCACCATGTGATGTTAACATAGTTGCATAGCAATCATAAATTTCATCAACGCATGTTGTAAAGTTCGTAATCGCGTTCGTCGCATCACTTTTCACCTTGCTTTCCGCTTCATTCTTAAACTCAAGACGTTTTTGTTGCAATGCCTGTTGTGCTGCGATTTTTTGATAACTGACGTTTTGTGCTGTTGCTTTTAACTCTTCACCATATGTATCGCAATCAGCATTTGCATCAAGCAAGTATTTTTGCATAACCGACCGACGTGCATCTGCAACCGGACCACGCAAAGATGCATACGGATCGGTTGTCGTTGTCACACCATTTGTCGTTGTTGTGGTTGTATAACCAAAACATGCCGCCGTTGATGTTGTCGAAGAATTCCGTTCATTTAATGCAACATCACCAGTA
>CADAHF010000027.1 GCA_902787665.1 uncultured Pseudomonadota bacterium | reverse complement strand
CAATTATATCACAAAACATGTTGACAAAGAACAGTTTTTTATAGTATTTTGTCCAGTATATCAACACCAGGAGTCTTTTATGTCAACTAAAGCTACAATGGGAAAAACAAAACGTTCCACCGACAGCATGATTGATGATGCAATTGCACAGCAAAATGATTGGTTGGAAAATCGTCGTTCTTATGCGCGTCGTTTTTTGAAAAAATTTCACATATTTGCAAAATCAAAAGAAACACCACGGGTTGTCGGCAAACCTGCGGTAAAGAAAGCGCCAGTTACACAAAACAAAAACAGCGCGCTGCGTTCATATTGGTTTCCAATTGTATGTGTATTTTTAGTTGTTCTTATTACGATTTGGGTTTTGTTTATTAAATCAAGCACGCCTCAACGCGTTGTTATTGTCCCTGTTGTGCCAGAAACCCCAACAAATCAAATCAACGAAAATGATGCGCCAACATTTGATATTGTGCGTATTGCCCCAGACGGTAACATTGTTGTCGCGGGTCGTTGGGCGGCAAATAAAAATGTTTCTATTATGATGAACAACAAAATTGTTGCAACCGAACAGACAGATAAAAACGGTGAATTTGTTTATGCACCAAAGAAACAATTACCAGCGGGTAATTACACCGTGTCATTAATTGGCGCAGATTCAAATGTTAAATCAATTAACAAGGTGTTCTTATATGTTTCCGAACAAGGTTATGCAAATTCTGTGTCGTTATTGATGACACCAAAAGGCAGCGCTGTTTTACAGGCTCCATCAATAATTCGTGGTGAAGATTTAACTGTATCAAAAATTGATTATTTGGACAATGATCGCATTGTTGTTTCGGGCGATGCAATGCCACGCTTGCGCGTGTCATTATGGTTGAACGATACATATCTTGGGTTTGCACGTGTTTCCGATTATCGTCATTATGGATTGGGTGCAAATGTCGGGAAATTGGAACCTGGTCGCGAATACAGTCTGGATGTGCGTATGCACGATGGCGACGGACGCACAATTGCAAATATCAAACACACATTTACAATGCCAAAAACAACGGGCGACGATGACACATATTATACTGTCCGTCGTGGTGATTGTTTGTGGATAATTGCGCGCAACTTTATGGGCCGTGGTGTTTTGTTCAGTATTATTGCCAACCGCAATAATATCAGCAACCCAAATCTGATTTTCCCGCAACAGAAATTACAGATTCCAGTAGTTAAAGAATAAAACATAAAAAGTGTTTCAGACATGGAAATTCAGCAGACCCGCCATTTGATTAAGTTTATGAAAAACGCATGTCGGAATACACTTACTCCGCGTCAGTTGGGTCAACTGGACGCATTGGAACACATGGGGCGGCGTTCAATTGGGGGCTTAAGAATGCTGTTTCGCATTGCGATAACTAATTCTCTCTATCCAGAATGTCCATGGTGTAAGAAACCAATTAATCTGCCCCAAGATTTAACCATTGACCATATAATACCAAAAGCACATGGTGGCACAGATAATATTGAAAATCTGCAACCAATGCACAAAGAGTGCAATTCGCTAAAAGGTTGTGAAATGCCAGAAAATGCCGAATGCCCAGAAATACCAGTCAAAAAACATCGTAAAAAACGTAACGAAAAAAAACATAAACAACGCGAAAGTGTCCGTGGTCACAGCGCCGAAGAAATGTACCAAAAATGCAAAAAATTTGACCAGACACGCATATCTAAAAAATATCGTGGATACAGTAAATAGTTTTCCTGGACATTATTAATTCGATAATATAAAATCATTTCACGATTGCGGGCGTGGTATAATGGTAGCACGTCAGCTTCCCAAGCTGAAGACGAGGGTTCGATTCCCTTCGCCCGCACCAAGTATTTTTATTTGACTTTCCGTATTTTTCGGGTAATAATAACCCTGCAAATCCCAAAGATTGCCATTATGAATCATCCAGATGCGGTATGCATTGGAACGTCATCCGGCGAGTTTTCGCTCTTGACGATGGTTTTCTTTGTGGGTAAAAGTCATAAAAAACAAAAAAGGATTATAAAAATGGCTACTGTTATTCGTTTGGCACGTTATGGCGCAAAAAAACGCCCATATTATCATGTTGTTGTTACAGATTCTCGTAACGCACGTAATTCTGGCAACATTTTGGCTGTTGTTGGCAAATACGATCCAATGCAAGCAAAAGACAGCGACAAACGCGTTATTTTGAACATTGACGATGTAAAGGCATGGATGGCAAAGGGTGCAAAACCATCTGACCGTGTTTACAAATTCTTGGTAAAAGCGGGCTTGGTTGCTGCAAAACCAATTCCAAATCAGACAAAGAAAAATCAGCCGTCTGAAAAAACTCAACAAAAGGCAAAAGACAAAGCCGATAAATTAGCAAAGATTGCTGAAGAAAAAGCTGCTGCTGAAGCCGCTGCGAAAGCTGCCGCAGAAGCCCCAGCCGAAGAACCAGCTGCAGAAGAAGCTCCTGCTGCTGAAACAACGGAAACCGTTGCTGAATAATGTCAAACAAATACAGTATAAAACAGCATAGACACTATGGCGCGTGCATCCTGAAAAGCGATGTATTCAGCGGATTGTGGTTTAAAGAAGCTGAAATGCGCGCCATTGTCTATGACAGTTATATGCTGAATCTGGACTCGTTGATAGAATATGCTGCTGCGAACCACTTGGAACTAAAAAAATATCTTATGGAAATCAAAGATATTCTTGCCACCACCAAAGGTGTGTATAAAAGATCGCAAATTGGAAAATAAATATGAGAAAAGCATACGTAAAACCAATTACAAGTTTGTATCATATCGGTGTGCAACCGCTGTTAGTGGCATCTGCACCACGCAAGCCATACAAGACATATCACTGTCCATACGACAAAAATCTTGTATGCAAAAAATATTCTGACCATATGAACGAATGGGCGCGCGCGATTGAATACTATGCAAGCAACCATATCAACTATGACATCTTTACTGGCGAAGGTTGCCCATACGAAAAAGGATGCGTAATCTATAAACAATTTTTGCGCAAACAAAATTCTAGCAAAGGCAAATAATGTCAAACGAACATAAAATCTTGGTTGGTAAAATCGTTGCCCCCCAGGGTATTCGGGGGGATGTGCGCATTCAGACATTTTCTGAAAAACCACAAGATTTTCAAAAGTTCAAAATTCAAAGTTCAAAGTTCAAAGAAAGCGACTTTCGGTTTATACGCGCAATACCAAATTCAACTGTGATTGTTGCCCACATAAACGGTTTTGATGACAGAAATGCTGCTGAAACACTGCGTGGAACCGATTTGTATATTGACCGTGGCACCCTGCCCGAACTTTCGTCTGACGAATATTACCAAGCCGATTTAATTGGGTTTAGTGTTGTGCGTAATGGCGAAAGATTAGGAATCGTTGCGGGTTTCCAAAATTTTGGTGCTGGCGACATAATTGAATTAGATAATGGTGACTATGTTTCGTTCATCGGTGCCGATGTTGATATGACAACAAAAATAATAATGGTGAAATAAAAAAGGAAACAAAATGCCAATAACAACTATAACAGGATTGGATGTAGTAATACCAATAACATACAATGGCTGTCCAAAAAATATGACCATGGAAACATGTCCATTACGCAAACATGTCGCCAATGGGAAAACTGTGTTTTACCAAGATGAAGACAAGTTAATTCTGGACAAATCACACAAAAAATCATGGGAAGAAATTGGTAGCGATTATGAACGGATGCATGAAATCTGTACTGAATGTCAAACTCAACAGAAAACGAAATAAAAAGGTAAAACATGAGCAAAAGACCAACAAGTTTTAATGTGGTAATGCCAATATCTTATTCCAGCTGTCCACAAAACATGACAGCAAAAGAATGTCCATTACGTGTATACATAAAAACCGAAAACTCTGTATTTGTCCAGATTAGTGACTATCTTCACCTTCCTGAAAAAAATTCTAAAAACTGGCATAAAATACAGGAAGATCTTGAACGTATGAAATCTATTTGTGAAAATTGCAGGGCAAAAAACAAAGGAAAATAATTTTAAAAAGGTTCATGATGAAAAAAGTAATTAATTGTTCAGGTAATAT
>CADAHF010000026.1 GCA_902787665.1 uncultured Pseudomonadota bacterium | reverse complement strand
CATGGGAGTATGATGTGCGGGGAATTCCTGCTAAGTATATGCTCTATGACCAGTTCAAGACATGGGCAGATTATTGTCAGGAGAAAAACTATAAGGTCAACATTGAACTGAATACCGTCGGGGAAATGCTGGCCACCATAAACAATAACATTGCGGCTGTCGGCCATGGCAAGGTTATCCGCTTCGGTACCCGATACGGTTGTATTTATGACCATGCCCAGCAACCGGTGCAGATGTTCCACCAGAACACCTGTAGCCCACAGGGCAGATTGTACACGCATTATTTAGCCTTGGTGAGCCGTTATAGTTGCTAACCGACGTTCCACCATACGTCATAAAATAACCAGACGAACACGAATTGTACTGTCGAGAGTTGGAACAAACATAACCTGTTGCAAAAGAATTTGTTGTTGAAAAAGCGCACAGCAACAGCACAACGCCAAAAAGCGCACGAGTCGCACGACAAGCCGTCATCCTTATTTTTGCAAAGAAATCAGCCATTTTCTACTCTTTCTCCATATAACTTTCCACTTTCTTTACGACCAGTGTAGAAAATTTTGGCTATGTGGCACAAGTAAAAAAATCATAAAAATTTGTTTTTTTATTCATCAGACAATTTAATCACATCAAATGATGACAAAAAAACTTGAATATTGCTCTTTTTACACTACAATCATTTCGTCAGATGCACAGGACATAGCCGCCACGCCAAGTGGAGGAGGAAAGTCCGGACTGCGTGGGACAGCACACTGGTTAACGACCAGGCGGGGCGACCCGACGATTAGAGGAACAGTAACGTAAGCGATTAAATTCGTTTGAAACGGCCAATCTCTGTGTGCAGCAACTTCAAATAGGCTTCCTATAAATTGTCCCAGTTTGGAAGCGGGTAGAGGGCTTGATGCCCAGTGGTAACATTGGGTACAGATTAATTATGTCCGCTACCCCGTTGTGGTTTCGACTGTGGTGGGGCAGAACAGAATCCGGCTTATCGTGCATCTGGTAAATAAAGACGCACCAAACGGTGCGTCTTTATTTTATGCGATCTGTTTCCATACTTGCAATCAATGCGTTAAACATCGTGCCCGCATTTTGCAACGCATCAACGCGCCAGCCGGTATCAGACGGATACCAACTTTCCGTAAGGTGTTCCAATGTTATCGGGTTTATACGACCATAATGCAACAAATCGTACCGGGCATCGCCCATATCCATGCGTTTGAATATTGGTGACATCTTTGGAAATTCGCCTGTTCCAATTTCAAAGTCAGCGGTATATACCGGGATGTTGCGATTTTCATATCGATTTTCAAGACAATCAACCAAATCACCCAATATTGTTGGGCCCAGCACAGCATTTTCATCTGGTGTAACTGGAACTGCGCCCGACATCATCTTGTTAAAGAAAATCGTGTTTTTGTGTTTTGATGGATGCGACACCAACATTTGACCCGTGACACGACCAGCCTTTCTGTCAAAATGCCCAAGACCAGTATGTAAACCAATTGATGTCAAAGATTTTGCGTCTGGCGTCATAATATTATCATAAATATCAATCGCCATTTTGTTTTCAATCATCGGCTTGTCACCACCATAGAACAAACCATACGGGTGTTTATATTGCCCGTTACTGATTGCGTTCCACACACCGTCATGCAAGTGTTTCGCGCGGAATTTTTTAATTTCAATCTTTTTCTTTTTTTCATCTGGCTGTGACAGCAACAAATCGTGCGCCAAATCATATGCTGGGTTTTGTGGTAATTTGTCAGGCTGATTGAAATCAATACCAAAATTACGATTCAAATCAACCAATGCACCCATATTCGATTCGTCACGAACCTCTCGCATGCGGTTTTGCATTCCCCAACCATTTATCACATGAATCAACACAATCGTATAATTATCCGTAATATAATTGTTAAGGTGCGGAACCTTACGGGTTAAAAACATATTTTGTGCTGCACTGCCAAAATATCCTTCTATACCATGCACACCAGAATTAATAACAACCTTGTGCGGGCCATTACCAATCAAAACATACGGAATATCATATTTGGCTTTATCAGAAACACACCAACGCAACTTGCCAACACTGGATGCATTTGCAACAAACTTTTCAGTCGCTTCATGCCAATTTTCAGAATAAAACTTATCTTGCATAAGGGGTAACCTTTTTGTTTTTCCCTGTCCATGCCCCCACATATACCTACATAACTTTGCCACTTGTTGGGTAAAAGGTCAACTGAATCTTTTCCCATTTTTCAAAATCACCCACTGGCAACATACGCAATGGCTGACAGGTATCTATTGCCGCACGGATTGTCTCCAAAACATATGCAAATGCAGGGTCACCTTCGGCACGCGCAGCCGATTCAAACCACATATCACGAACCGTTCCGTTTCGCCGCATTGTCAAATGCGCAACCGCGCGGATATCCGCAATATCTGGACGGTTTTTATCAATGTTCCAACAACGCGTCATCGCAACACGCAACGCATCAACGACAGAAACATTTAATGTTCGATTTAATGAAACACTTTCACGATTTACACGTATAACCGTCTTCTTTTTTGGCGCGTCTGTTTCTGGTTTTTTATCCGCCGATTTGTCTTTTTCTTGTTTTTTATTCTGTTCTTCGTCCATCAGCGATGGTGACTTGATATCTTTTTTTGATTCAGATTGCGATTGTGCCGATTCGTTTTTTTTGTTTTTGTCCGCATTTTTATTCTGGGGCGCATCCGTATTTCGTAACTTTGTTTCATCACGCGAAACAGTAACAGAACTAAGGTCGATTTCCATAATCTCTATCCGGTCAGGTGCAACCAACATCGCGCGATGAACCAATATTGCAAACGAAGTTACCATCAACGCAATTAAAAACAGATGTCCAACCACGGACATCAACAAATTTTCCAAACAAAAATTTTTATCTGTGATTTGCACTGTTTATTTTTCTGTTTTGGTTCGCAGGCCCACGCGTTGAAAACCGGAATCTTTTAATTTACCCATCATAACCATAACAGCGCCGTAATCTGCATATCGGTCACCGTTTATCATTATTGTCAACTGTGGATTTTCGCCACGCATTGCAACGGCTTTCTTTACAACATCGTCTGCGCTTAATTTCATTTCGTTCAAATAATAATTTCCCGCCGCATCAACACTTATCTGAATCGCATGATCGGTTCCGTTTAGCGCCGAATGCCCGGCAGATGGCAAATCAAGATTTATTCCATTTGTCATCATCGGGGTTGTTACCATAAATACCGCCAACAATACCGTCATAACATCAATCATTGGTGTTAATTGAATCAAAGAATCAAAACTTCTGCGTCTTAATCTGGACATATCATTTCCCATTTAATGAATCATATAAATCATCGCTTTTCTTGGTAAAAACCTGATACCCAATAGCAGCAGGTATTGCGGCAATAAGTCCCAGTGCAGTCGTTCCCAGCGCGGTTGCCAACCCCGGCGCAATAACACCAATACTGACCGATTGGTTAAGTCCAATCGCCGCGAAAGAATCCATAACACCCCATACGGTTCCAAACAAACCAATGAACGGTGCAACCCCCGCAACCATCGCCAAAAACCATAAATTTTTATCATACGGCGCAATTACTTTGTCTGCATCGCCAGATGGCTTATTATGTTTTACCATACGAAAAAGACGAAACTTTTCAATCATTACCGCCCATGATAAAACACTAAACACAACCAAAACGATTGATGCAACCGCTGTGACGAAATCGCTGGTAAACAGCGACCACATAGAAAAACTGTTCATTTTGAAAACCTTCCTTAATAATTTTACGAATTCAAGTGTTTTAATATTGATTCTGGAATACGCGTTGCACGCATATCAGCGCCGATATAAACCACCTTGACCGTCATTATAGCACAAATCGTGCCATCATGCACGAACTTTTGTTCAACGTCCATTGACACACCGCCGACATTTGTTATTTCAGATTCCACAACGATATCATCTGCCAAGTGCAACGGGTGCATATATTTTATCGATATTTCACGAACGACAAAACCGCCATCATCTGATAATACATCTGTTCCACGCAACATTTCCATGCGCGCGCGTTCGGCAATTTCAATATAACGACCATGATAAACAATACCGCCCGCATCGGTATCTGAATATGCAATTGAAAAAGGAAATGTAAATTTTCTCATACCACTATGCCTTGTAAAATTGTTCTGCATCAATGCCCAATTCTTGTTTTAATCGTGCGGCAACACGTGCCCGAACTTCGTCATAAACACTGCGTAAAATCGGTTCACAATCAAATGCGTTTGCAAAAGAATCTGAAAAGAATAATTTCCAGTAAAAATTATTCTGGAAAGAGCCCACATAAGATAAATCTTTGCAACACATATGTTGAATTCCTGTATCCAATACATCCAACAATTTTACCAACTTAGATTCCGGCGATTGACGCAAATCGTATTCGTTAAAACGTGCAATAATGTGTTCGTCTTGCAACAAACTGTTAATGGAATTAATAGCTTGTTCTTCTTTAAGGTGTTTTTGTTGTTTAACTTCGTCGGTCTGTTGGTGCAGGGGAATGTCGTGTGCTATGGCCTCTGGCAAATCATGAATTGCACATAATTCCATTACCGCTTCCATGTTCACTGGATTCTTTAGGTATGGGCGCAAAGCAATCGCCATCATAATCATATTCCACGAATGCGACGCGACCGCCTGTTCGTTTCCGTTTGACATCCGCGTTAAACGCATTTCGCATTCCAACCGTTCAGATATAGTGAAAAAATCTGTTAATTTTTCAGCAACCGTCATTTTTTAAGACCCAAATGTTCATAACCCAATTCCGTCACAATACGGCCACGGGGGGTTCGTTGAATAAATCCCAGTTGCATCAAATACGGTTCTATCACATCTTCAATCGTGTCTGCAGGTTCAGATAAT
>CADAHF010000025.1 GCA_902787665.1 uncultured Pseudomonadota bacterium | reverse complement strand
TCATGTTCACATTGGGGGCATTGATTGTTTATCGTATCGGTTCTTTTATTCCATTACCGGGGGTAAATGCCTCTGCGATTTTGCACCTGTTCAGTGGCGAAGGCAGTGGTATGATGGGAATGTTTGATATGTTCAGTGGCGGTTCATTGTCACGTATGTCTGTTTTGGCATTGAACATTTTCCCGTACATTTCAGCATCTATCGTTTTACAGTTGTTGACCGCAACCAGCAAGAATTTGAATGACTTGCGCAAAGAGGGTGAATCTGGTCGTATTAAAATTAACCAATATACTCGTTATTTGGCGGTGTTTTTGGCAATCGTTCAGGGTTGGGCGGTTGTTCGTGGTTTGGAATCAATGGCACCGGTCAATGGTGTTGCAGCGGTTGTTAACCCGGGTTTTGCATTTGAATTATCTGCGATAATTGCGCTGGTCGGTGGAACAGTATTCGTTATGTGGTTGGCGGAACAAATCACCGCACGTGGCATAGGCCAGGGTGCATCACTGTTAATCTTTGCTGGTATCATTGCACAGATTCCAAGTGGTGTTGGTAAATTGTTCAGCTTGGGTTCTGTTGGACAAATGTCACCAGCGATGATTGCATTAACAATCGCATTTGTTGTCGGTATTGTTGCATTAATTGCGTTCTTTGAACAGGCACAACGTCGTATTCAAATTTTGTATCCGCGTCAGGTTATGGCGAATGGTGTGGTGAATACAAACGCGTCTTATTTGCCGATAAAGGTGAATATGTCTGGCGTTATGGGGCCTGTGTTCGCGGCATCTATTATGATGTTGCCGGCATTTATCCAACGTTTTGTGCAAAGTGAAAATTTGGTTGTGCAAAGCATTTTGGGATTCTTTACATATGGCGCTTGGTCATACATCATTATGTACACTGTGTTGATTGTGTTCTTTGCATATTTCCAAACGGCTGTTGTGTTTAATTCCGAAGAAACCAGTACCAGTTTAAAAAATATGGGTGGTTATATTCCAGGTGTTCGTCCAGGTGAACAGACAAATAAATATTTAGATGATGTTGTATCACGTACAACTGCAATCGGGTCGCTGTATTTGGTTGTTGTGTGTGTGATTCCAATAATTCTGAATACTCATGCGGGTATGCCATTAACAATCGGCGGAACAAGTGTGTTAATCGTTGCCGGTGTTATTTTGGATACCATGAACCAGGTGCAATCATACTTGGTTGCAAAGCAATATACGGGTGTTGTTGGACATACGCACAGTAAGGGGCGTTTCCGCAACTAAAACAAGATTTGACTTTTGTTGGTTTTATTTTAGAATAAGCCCAGCAAAATAAAATAGCCAATAAATCGGTGGACTGATTTGTTGGAAAACAGTAAAAAAGTGAATAAAGGAAAATAAAAAATGGCACGTATAGCAGGTGTTAACATTCCATCAGAAAAACGCATTGAAATTGCGTTGCGCTATATTCACGGTATTGGACCAGCACGCGCTGCGAAAATTTGTGAAGCGTTGAAATTAAAAGACGGTTTGCGCGCAAAAGATTTGACTGATGAAGATGTTATCAAAATTTCGAACTATATCGAACAAAACTTCAAGGTCGAAGGTGATGTCCGTCGTGAAGTCGCAATGAACATCAAACGTTTGCAGGACCTTAAAACATATCGTGGTATTCGCCATCGTAATCGTTTGCCGGTTCGTGGTCAACGCACACAAACAAACGCCCGTACGCGTAAGGGTAAACGTGTTGTGGTCGCAGGTTCCGCGGTTAAGGGTAAATAATAATTTTGGGTAGAGATTAACACGATAGTTAATTGAAGACATCTAAAAATAAAAGGTAAAAATAATGGCAGTTACAAAAGCTAAAAAGAAAGTAATCAAAAAAGTATCGCATGGCATTGCACATGTCGTTGCGACAAATAACAATACTCGTATCACAATCACCGATCCGTCGGGTGCTGTATTAACATGGGCAACCGCGGGTGCAAATAATTTTAAGGGTGCAAAAAAGTCCACACCATACGCGGCAACAGTTGTTGCAGACAGCGTTGGTAAGAAAGTCGCAGAAATGGGAATGAAAACAGTTGATGTTTTGATGCGTGGTATTGGCCAGGGTCGTGAATCAGCCGTTCGTGGTTTGGCTAATGCTGGCTTGATTGTGCAATCAATTACTGATACAACACGTATTCCACACAATGGTTGTCGTCCAAAGAAAGTGCGCCGTGTGTAATAGTTGTAATTATTGCTTATTGAAAAAACCACCCATTTGGGTGGTTTTTTTAGTTTCTGTTTTTTATTTAAAAACCACATTTATTACATGGTTTTTTAACTGCACGCATTGTTGTGTATGTGCCAGCTGGTTCGTAATAAATAACCGGTTTATATGTTTGCACTGTTTCACGAACAAAGTATTGACGGTTCACAACGCGTTCATACGGTGCGCCACATGTTTTTGTTGCGCATTTTGTGCATTTGCCACACGGTGCTTTTGGCGCAGGTTTGGCAATTGAACGCGCAAAATCATTTGTTGTGACTGTTATTTTTGGTTCGAAATCAGCCGTACCATCGTCTGATGCATAAATCGGTGCACAGATAACACAAGCGATTGCTGCAAATAATAAAGTTTTTTTCATTTGTGTCCCCTTGGTTTCAAGATAAGAGAAGATTAGGACACAAAATATTAATTGTCAAGTTTTGGTGGGTAAAAATATATGTCTTTTTATCCCAAAATAATAGCCAATAATATGTTGACAATTGCGGAAACCTGATATAAAATAACGCACGCACATAAAGGGTTTGTGTGCCATTTTGGTGAAAATAATAAACTAAGCCATAAAGGAAAACAAATGATTGAAAAAAACTGGATGACCCTTATTAAGCCAAAAAAACTTAATGTCGTGGTCGATGAAAATAATCCAAACATTGCTAAATTAATTGCGGAACCATTGGAAAAGGGTTTTGGTTTGACATTGGGAACGGCGTTGCGTCGTGTTCTGTTGTCTTCATTACAAGGTTGTGCGCCAATCTATATCAAGATTGATGGTGTTCAACACGAATTTTCAAGTGTTCCAGGTTGCCGCGAAGATGTCACTGACATTATATTGAACCTGAAAGGTGTTTATTTCAAAGCATTAACTGAAGGTCAGCACAAGGCATATTTGAAAGTCAAAGGGCCAGCTGTGGTTACTGCTGGTATGATTGAAACATCTGGTGGTGTTGAAGTTATGAACAAAGATGTTGAAATCTGCACATTGGACAAGGGTGCAAATTTTGATATGGAAATTACACTTGGCACGGGTCGTGGTTATGTTCCAGCATCACAAAATGCAAACGACTTGCCATTGGGTGTTATTCCAGTTGATTCAATTTATTCCCCAATTCTAAATGTGGCAAGCACTGTTACACAAACACGTGTTGGTCAATCCACAGATTATGATAAATTGGAATTGGTTGTTAAAACAAACGGCAGTGTTGCACCCGAAGATGCAATCGCTTTTGCCGCACGTATTTTGACAGATCAATTGGTTGTCTTTATCAACTTTGAAGATCCTGCACAAATCAATGCACCGGTTGAAGATGAAAAGGCAAAAGATACATTGCCATTTGATCCAAAATTGTTGAAACATGTTGATGAATTGGAATTGTCTGTTCGTGCAAACAACTGCCTGAAGAACGACAAAATCAATTGGTTGGGCGAATTGGTTCAAAAGACTGAAGCCGACATGTTGAAAACACCAAACTTTGGCCGTAAATCATTGAACGAAATCAAAGCTCAATTGGAAGCGATGGGTTTAAGTTTGGGTATGGAAGTTCCAGGTTGGCCACCAGAAAATATTGCGGAACTTGCGAAGAAATATGAAGATCCTTATAAATAAGGAATATAAACAAATCCCGCAATACAGGGGTGACTTTGGTTGCGGGTGTCTCAAAAAATCCCTGATGTAAAAAAGAGCAGGGCTGAAACAAAATAAAGGAGTAGTCAATGAGACATAGATTAGCAGGTCGCACTTTTAATCGCGACACAAATGCACGCAAAGCGATGTTTATCGGCTTGGCGAAAAACTTAATCGAACGCGAACAAATCAAAACAACATTGCCAAAGGCAAAAGACCTGCGTAGTGTGGTCGAAAAAATGATTACTCGCGCAAAGGTTGACACTGTTGCAAACCGTCGTTTGATTGCATCTGAATTGGGCAATGGTGCGGACAAGACAGTGAAAAAATTATTTGCTGTGCTGGGTCCACGTTATGCAAGTCGCAACGGTGGTTATACCCGTGTGTTAAAGGCGGGGTTCCGTTATGGCGATGCGGCACCAATGGCGATTATTGAATTGGTTGATCGTGACGAAAGTGCAAAGAAATCTGCACCAAAAGTAGCGGCAGCAGAAGCCAAAGCAGAAGTAGCAACAGAAGAAAAACCAGCAGCTAAAAAAACATCAGCCAAGGCACCAGCAGCTAAGGTTGAAAAAGCAGCACCAAAAGCAGCAAAAGCATCTGGTGCAAAAAAAGAAGTTGCGGTTAAACGTCGTGCAACTGGCAAATAATTTTGCAAAATAAAAAAGACGGGGCATTTGCCCCGTTTTTTTATTAAAAAGTATTTTGTAACACGGGCGTTTTATGATAAAATTAGTAAAACGGGAAAGGGGCTTTTGTATGAGGAAATTTTTTGTTTCTGCATTTGTAATTATTGGAACGATGGTTGGTGCAAATTCCGCCCAGGCGCCTGTTGCGCGTGGTGGTGCGCGTGTGGACATACCGGCGGCATCGTCAACATCTGCTGCACGCAGCGCGGTTGCAACACGTGGAACGGTTGGCGCACGCAGCGCGGTTCAACCAAAAACTGTTGCGGCACGCAGTGCAACAACACCTGCAAATCAAAAGGTTGCAGCACGTGCGGCAACAACAACACAAAAAGTTATCAATTCTGGAACAAAAATCGCATCGGCAACACAAAACACAGCGGTAAACGAAGAATGTCAAAACAAATACTTTGGTTGTATGGATGCGTTCTGTATGTTGGACAATACTAGTGGTGGCCGTTGCTTGTGCAGTGACAGAAATTCCGAATTAGATGTGGTGTTGGCTGAAATCGAAAGATTGGACCAACAATCGTATGAAATGGCGACGCTGGGTGTTGAACAAATCGAAATGGGTGAAAATGCAGATGCCGCTATTGCAAAGGCAAATGCAGTTGCAGATAGTACAATAAATTCTGGACGCGCAACCAAGAAAGCGCGTGAAGCACTTGATTTGTCGATGTGGGATATGTCTGCGGACTTTGATGACGATGATATTTTTTCTGAAACAAATACATTACAAATGTCTGTTGATGGTAAAACTGGCGATGCATTACATCGTGCCGCGGCTGACTTATGCACTGCACAAATTCCAGAATGTGCAAACGATATGTCAATGCTGCAGTTGCTGTATGGCCAACGGATAAAATCTGATTGTTCGGCATACGAAAACAGTTTAAAGCAACGCAAATCTCAAAGCCAAAACAAATTGGCAACGGCACAAAAGGCACTGCGTGAAGCGGCATTGGAACAATTGCAAGCTGCGAACAAATACGATTTGGGTCAATGCACAATTCAATTCAAAAAGTGTATGCAGACAACTGGCGAATGTGGCGATGATTTTTCAAAGTGTGCATCGGTTGCGGCGCTTGATAATACCAATGTGAATAAATCTTCATCAAAGAAATCTGGTAATTATTCGATTAAGGGTGATGTCACGACAATCGAAATTTCGGCATCAACATACGATACACTTTTGGCGAAAAAACCATTATGCGAAGGTATAACAAAATCTTGTGTCGCGGTTGCAGACAAAGTGTGGGAAACATTCTTGCGCGATATTGCACCAACGATAAAGTCGGCGGAATTAATTGCCGAAGATAATGCGCGTCAAAGTTGTATTGGTAATATCGCCCAGTGTTTCAGAAATGCATGTCGTGATACCATTGATCCAAATGATCCAGAAGGTTCTTATGATATGTGTTTGACCCGACCAGAAACAATGCTATCCGCATGTAAAATACCGCTTAATGCATGTGGTATTGATGCATCGTCACCATCAAAAGCAGAAAAATCACAAATTTGGGGTTTTGTGTTGGCGCGTCTTGCATCAATGCGTGTTGATTCTTGCACCAAAGAGGTTAAATCCTGTTTGCAATCTGATGACCGTTGCGGTTCTGACTATACCCAATGTATTGGGTTAGATACAGATACAATTATGCGGATGTGCCCGTATGAAAAGCTACTTGGCTGTCAGCAGGAATATGGTGATACAGATATT
>CADAHF010000024.1 GCA_902787665.1 uncultured Pseudomonadota bacterium | reverse complement strand
CCAACCGGACCACCAGCATAATGGCGGACGATAACCTGCATATATTCGCGGTCAATTTCATCCAACCCACACGCGTCAACATGTAACTGGAAAAGGGCTGTTTTTACAGTATCTGCTGTGATTTTTTGTGCGTTTGTTGCCGCCGCAAAATCACGTGCACGTTTAAGCAATCTGTTTGCAATACGCGGCGTTCCACGCGAACAAGTTGCCAACATTAATGCCGCATCATCATCAATATTAATTCCCAATATTCCCGCACTGCGTTTAATAATTTTTGCCAAATCATTTGGCGAATAAAATGTCAGGCGTAAATCAATTCCAAAACGATCGCGCAATGGGTTAGACAACAATCCTGTTCGTGTTGTTGCACCAACCAACGTAAACGGTGGCAAATCAATACGAACACTTTTTGCAGATGGACCTTCGCCCAACATGATATCTAATTTGAAATCTTCCATTGCGGAATAAAGCACTTCTTCAATAGCTGTCGGCAAACGATGAATTTCATCGATAAACAAAACATCCATCGGTTCAAGTGTCGTTAAGATTGCCGCCAAATCACCTTGTTTGGTCAACATTGGTGCCGCGGTCGTGCGGAAATTTGTCCCCAATTCGTTTGCGATAATATGTGCCAATGTTGTTTTGCCCAATCCCGGGGGACCATACAGCAACACATGATCCATTGCTTCGCCACGCGATTTCGCACCAGATACGAACACAGACAAATTCTGTTTTAAACTTTCGTGACCGATAAAGTCAGCCAGTGTTTTTGGGCGAATGGTTGCCGCCATTTCATCTGGAATCGTTGGATCTAAAAATCTTTCGTTTTGGTTCAATGTTTCAACCTTTATAACAATTTATCTTCGGCATTTTCACGACCGACATACGCTTTTAAATCATTATACATTTGTCGCAAATCCGCTGGTTGTGAATATTCGGCATCGGCACATTTGACACGAATAGTTTCCAGTCTTATTTGTGCTTGCTTTCTTAGAACCTGAGTCAAATGCGTTGCAAAATCTTTTGCATCATCAGATTCATTAGCCCCCTGGAGCAACAATCCACGATTAGGGCGGGGCGATAGGAAAGAAAAGTCAGAAATTGAAGAATCTGGTGACACAAGCGCGAAACCAGAAACCTCTGGCCGACGCATCATCGCCTGAAGCACATACCATGCGCCAAGACCATGTCCAGCCAACCAAATTTTATCGCTGTCTTCGTTTTTGTTTTGAATCCAATCGATGACCGTTGCGATATCCAACATATTTTCAGATGTTGTTCCAAGCGACCCTTCGGAATCGTTTACACCACGATAATTAAACCGTACAACCGAAAAACCAATGTCCATAAATGCACGAAACATCGCATAAGACACACGATCATTCATATGATGCTTTTGTCGCGGATTTCCAGACAAAACAACCGCCAACGGTGCCGCTGGAATTTCAGATTTATGATACACAGCATGCAATTTGCCCGCTTCACCAGTAATTATAATATCAACCATTTTTACACCTTCCGAATATTTGTATAGGTCATTTATAGAACAAATATGATATAATTTTCAATAAAAATATTTTTGTTTTGACATAGTTGCGTTAAATGTTCTAAGATTTATCAGAGAGATAAAAGGGTTTGCCATGTTCAAACTACATTTTTTAGCGGTTTTAACGGCTTTCTGTGCATTAAATGCACATGCTGCGAACACCGAAGTTTATGAAAACTTTCAAACAGTTTATACCGAAACGCCGGTTCAATCTTACTATGCGTATCCAGACGATCCGAATTTTATTCCGGAAACTGAATTTATGCAACGCGCAGACAGTTTGAATTACGACCAAAATATCGTTGATACGCGTAAGGCGGAACAACAAGCCCATCCGGGTGTTACATTTGCTGACCGACCAATGATTGTTTGTCGTAATTTTGGTTGCACAAAATTGAACGACCGCATTACACGCACTTTTTTGTTCAACAGCCTGGCGAATATGTTCATGATGAACGCCCATTCGCGCGTATATATCTGTGAAGCGGATCCTTTCTCACGCGATTGTCTGCAATCGGGCATTTCATTTCCAGTTCGCAGTGGAATTGCCAATGCTTTGGTTAAAATACCAAAGGCAACTATTTCCCAGGTCAGTGTTTCAACTGGTCTGTCCAAAGCAACCGTTGGTATGACTTACGATTTCTTGGTTAATGGTGTTGCGCGTAATTGCGAACCAACCGTTATGGATATTGTTGTCCCATTGAATACCCAAGCAACATTGTCAAACCGTGAATTTTCATGCAATATGACAAGTGACGGTCGCAGCAATGTTTCATTACTGGTAAGCATTGATTACATTGACCTTGATTATGGCATTTTGGGCGGATATTACTCGCTGGGGATGCAGGGGCCGACAACTGGTGGGGGCACTGGGTATGCGTTATTCAAAACAGAATTTGGAAATCGTGGTATGCAATTCCGTGCCGCAGTTACTGGCGAAGATGATATAATGGGCACAAACAACGCAATGTTGACCATCCAGCCGGGTGAATATGCGGTTGAACCACTGCAAAAATAATCGTGGTCGCGACAGTGGCGCAAAACGCAACACCTGCGCACCACAAAACGAAGACCATAATAAATGAATAAAACAATTCTTGTTATTGACGACGACGACGTATTGAATCATGCGATTGCGCACGGTTTACGCAACGAAGGATTCGATGTTATTTCCGCACTGTCTGCCGAAGATGCGACACAGGTTTTAGCGCGGATTCGTGTTGACGGAATCATTCTTGATCGAATGATGACCGGCATAGATGGCCTGACTTTTTTGCAAGATTTAAGGAATGGTGGTGATACGACCCCGGTATTAATGCTTACTGCGATGACGGGGGCGGAAAATTCAATTGCCGGATTGTCGGTTGGTGCAAACGATTATTTAGGCAAGCCGTTTCAACTGCGTGAATTGGTATTACGATTAAACAATATACTTAAAAACGCGCAAACTGTCACAAAAATGCCCAGCGGTCTTATTTTTGCAGACAATGAATTTTTTATTGGAACAAATGCCAAAAACGCGCGTATCTTTATGCTTTCTGGTGAAGAAAAGAAGTTATTACAGATGTTGACATCGCCAGTTGGAAATATTGCACCTGCATCACCAATGGTCGCAAAACGCTTGCGTATGAAATTAAATGATGTATTATCCAATTTGGATATAATAACTGTTCGTGGTCAGGGATATAAACTTATAGATCAAACCACGAGAAAATAAACGGTGAAAAAAATGAAACTGATGCCCAAAAGTTTTCTTGTCCGCACGATTTTATTAATCGTGGTACCATTAGTTATATCGCTAACAATTGTGGCAAATGTGTTTTTTGATAATCACTGGGATCGTGTTCACGCAACACTGGCACGTTCGTTGGCGGGCGAAATCGCTACAATGATGAAATTTATTGACGCAAACAATGAAAAAGCATTAGAAACAATGACAAAAGGCATTGGCATAAATGTTTCAATTAATGATACATTAAAACGTCCCGCACATACTGATAACCATAATATGATTGCAGGACCATTGGCAAATCAGTTGCGTTCACGCCTTGATCGTGAGGCGAACATATATATTGATCGTCCAAAAAGATTAGTATTTATTGATGTTCCAACTAAAGATGGCAAAATCGCGACATTTGGCACATCAATGCATCGTATTTATTCAACCAGCACAGAGGTTTTCTTGGTTTGGCTGTTTGGTTCAATGTTGATTGTTGGAATTTTGGTAACACCGTTCATAATTGTTCACACCCGCAGTATTCGCCGTATTGCCAAGGCTGCAAACAGATTTGGTCGCGGTCTTGACGCACCAGGGTTCAAACCATCTGGGTCACGCGAAATTCGTGAAGCAGCCGCCGCAATGATTACGATGAAGGAACGGCTTAATCGTTATAACCGCACGCGTACAGATATGTTGAATGCGGTTAGCCACGATTTAAAATCGCCACTTGCCCGCATGCGTATTGCAGTTGAATCGGGTGACGCAAAACCAGCCGATTTATTACACGATATTGATCGTATGACAGAAATGGTTAATGGATATTTGGCCTTTGCACGCGGTGAGATGCCAGAGATAGAGCAGGTTACTGAATTAACGCCAATGTTATTGCGCACTGCGCGTGATGCCGCACCGAACAAGAAAATCATTACCGATTTTCCACGCGAACCAGTGCAGTTTTATGCACGTCCAATGGCGTTGGCGCGCGCATTTGCAAACATTATTGAAAATGCCGCACGTTATGCAAAGAAAACCATAAAAATAACGGAACATGATACCGATGACCAGGTAGAGATTATTATCGAAGATGACGGTCCAGGCATTCCAGACAATAAAAAAGCTGACGCAATGCGACCATTTGTGCGACTTGACGAGGCACGCGGTCGTGACACCGGTGGCACAGGGTTGGGCTTATCTATTGCGCAAACAGCAATTGAAAACCACGGCGGCCAGATATTCTTGGAAGACAGCAGCGAATTGGGCGGTCTGCGTGTTCGTGTTGTATTACCGATATAGTTTTGGGGTATTAAAAAAATGAATCTTTATAAATATGTATCTGAACAAATAAATGAAAAATTAGGCATGCCGGTAAATCTTGAATCGCCACGCAATCGTGAATTCGGTGATTTTGCAACCAATGTTGCGATGGTTATGGCAAAACAAGTCGGTAAGAATCCGCGCGATTTGGCAAATGAACTGGTTGGAAAATTAACAGAATTAGATTTCGTTGCCGACGCAAATGTTGCGGGACCTGGTTTTATAAACATTAAATTACGCGATGATTTTATATGGCAAAACACCACCGCACCAAAACAGATGGACAATGCCACACCGCAAACAATCGATTTGGACTATGGTGCATACAATGTTGCAAAATCGTTACACATTGGACATTTGCGCACATCTATTGTTGGTGATACTTTCAACCGCATATCTAAATTTTTAGGGCACAAAACGTTTTCATGGAATCATATTGGCGATTGGGGTAAACCAATGGGGTTAATTATCGCATGGATTGAACGCCTGCACCCAGAATTGCCGTATTTCCGTGACAACTTTGATTCAAACACACCGGTTAATTTTGAAATTAACCCGAACGAATTGAACACGTATTATCCGGCTGCATCTGCACTTGCCAAACAAGACCCCGAATTTCAGGCACGCGCCCAAGAAATAAAGGCAAAATTCCAAGATGGCCACCCGGGTTATTTCGCGTTATACGAAAAGTTCTTATCTGTTTCGTTGAATGCCATGAATAACACAGTTAGACGGTTAAATATATTGCCGTTTGACTATGATTTGGGCGAACGCAACGCGGCAAAATACCTGGATGATGTCGAAGAAATTCTGCGCGACAAAAATATGATTTATGAAAGTGACGGCGCCGAAGTCATAAATGTAAAACGCGATACCGACAACGCACCAATGCCGCCATATATGTGGCGCGATTCACGCGGTGCAGACACATATGATTCAACAGACTTGGCTGCGGTATATTGTCGTAAAAAAACAGATAATCCTGACAAAATCATTTATTTTACAGACCTGCGGCAATCATTGCATTTTGAACAATTGTTCCGCGCAGCCGATATGTCGGGTATATTCCCATATGACAGGTTTGAGCATATTGGATACGGCACAATAAACGGCGCTGACGGCAAACCGTTTAAAACACGTGATGGAAACGCTGCGGGACTGGACGATATTTTGGATATGGCAAATGATGCGGTTCAAGAACGTGTAAAAGAATCTGGTAAAGAATTAGACGACGAAACAATCAAAACAATCGCACTGGCGGCGGTGAAATTCAACGATTTGCTGCACGATGTGCGTTCTGACTATGTATTTGATCCGTCTGCGATTACCAGTTTTGAGGGTCGCACCGGTCCATACATTTTATATACCGCGGTTCGGTTAAACAGCATACTTAATAAAGTTCAAAGTTCAAAGATCAAAGTTCAAAACGAATATAAAATGAATACGGATGAACGTAATTTGTTGATTCAAATTATGGACTTTGAACGGACGATTGTATCGGCATTTGAAAATCGTGCAACCGATATGATTGCAAACTATGCGTACGATTTGGCACAGCTGATAAACACATTCTATCACAATTGCCCAATTATGCGTGATGATGTCGATGACGAAACAAAATTAGGGCGCTTACACATTGTTCGTGTTGCCCGCGATACATTAGCCACAACAATCGATTTAATGGGATTAAAGGTTCCAAGCGAAATGTAATTGAAAACAAACACCGTCAAAACGACGGTGTTTTTTATTATTTATATTACGGTATAATAATACCGTATTGATTTTTCTTGACATTTTGGCATCTCTTGTACATAATAGGGCGGCAAAAATATAAAAAAAGGCTAAAACATGGCAACGACAAAATCGTTAAAAAAGTGCGAATTAGATGCCAA
>CADAHF010000023.1 GCA_902787665.1 uncultured Pseudomonadota bacterium | reverse complement strand
AAAAAAGTAATTAATTGTTCAGGTAATATCGTATGTCAGTGTGATCGTTGTGAAAAACCCATGATTGAATGCGATGCTGTCAAGCTGGTAACAGCTTTGCAAAAACAATATAATTTTGATATAACAATAAATTATCAACTTGATATGTCCAGCGATGTAACAAAAATCGACACAAGACAACGGTTGCCTTTTTTAATAAAACAATTAACAGATGTCGCAAAAGAGTGCCGTATTCACCAAGGACCAGTCAGATAAAATGCACTTTAACATATTGACAATTTTTCCAGAAATGTTCCCGGGCACACTTGGTGCTGGGGTTGTTGGTCGTGCATTAGAAAACGGCAAATGGTCTTATAACATTGTCAACATTCGCGATTTTGCAATTAATAATTACGGCAGTGTTGATGATGAACAATTTGGCGGTGGAACGGGTATGGTCATGCGCCCAGAACCATTGGCCGCAGCGATTGATTCAATCAAAACCCCTGGTAAAATCATATATTTTTCACCACGCGGACCACAATTAAACCAGAAAATGGTTCGTGAATTTGCTGTCAATCCAGATGCGACATATACTCTGATTTGTGGACGCTACGAAGGGATTGATCAGCGTATTATTGATGAATATGACATAATGGAATTGTCGATTGGCGACTATATTTTATCTGGTGGTGAAATTGCCGCAGAAGTTTTTGTTGACAGTTGCGTTCGTCTGTTAGATAATGTGCTGCACGGTGGGGCAGAATCCACCGACAATGAAAGTTTTGAAATCGGCGGGTTGGAATGGCCGTTATATACCCGACCGTCAGTATGGCGTGGACGCAAAGTCCCAGAAGTCCTGCTGTCTGGCCACCACGGCAATATTGAACGGTGGCGGAAACAACAATCGGACGAAATAACACAAGAGCGTCGTCCGGACTTAATAAAGGAAAATAAAAAATGAGTATCTTGAAAAAAGTAGAAGCTGCAAATATCGCAAAAGTAGCGGCAGATAAAAAAATCCCGAATTTCAAAGCGGGTGACACGGTAAAGGTTCATGTAAAAATTAAAGATGGCGATAAGTTTCGTATCCAGATGTTCGAAGGTGTCGTTATCGCACGCGATGGTGGAAATGGTAACAACGCTTCGTTCACTGTGCGTCGTGAATCATATGGTGTTGGTGTGGAACGCAAATTCCCGTTATATACACCAGCAATTGAAAAAATCGAAAAAGTGCGTACTGGTCGTGTTCGTCGCGCAAAATTATTCTTCTTGCGCGGATTGTCTGGCAAAAAGGCACGTATTGTCGAAGATTTGTCTGCATCTGCAAAAGCAGCAACCGAAGGCAAATAATCTTTCGATTATCAATATTGACTTCCCACATTTTATGTGGGAAGTTTTTTTTATTTATGATTTATAAATTTGACAACGCATTATCATAAAAGTAATATATTGCTTATGAAAAAATTATTATCATTTTTATTTGTCGCACTGATGCTTGGTTCAAACGCAAACGCGTATGTAAATCGGACAAGCGCTGTTGTCACCATTTTGGACAAAGCCGCTGGAAAAACACATCAAATTGAAATTCCAGTCAATAAAAATGTAACATATGAAAAATTATCTTTGCTTGTTCGCACATGCAAACAAACCGATCCTTTTCAGCCAGAAAATGCCTTTATGTTTATTGAAATAACACAAAACAATAATTTGATTTTCAGTGGTTGGATGAACAAAAATGAACCTGGCAGAAACCCATTACAAAATGCTGACTATGATTTATGGTTGGTCAAATGCGAATAATTTAATTAAGGAATAAAAATGAAACGAACACTAAAGTTTATTTTAGGTATTGCTGTTTTACTGGCTGTATTTTGTGTGTTTTTATTTGCACAACGGTCTGGTAATTTAACAAACGGATCATTAAAACATTGGTTGTCTGCAAGTCACGATCAACGTGTTGCTACGGTAAAAATTGCTGTTGCTGGCGATGGCGACATTGATTTAGTTGTTGCGTGTGTCGATAAAATGGCATCGTTACCAGATTCTGGCGAAATGGATATTACAACAGCAATTACACTGTGCTATACTGCTAGTATTGTCAAAGAAAACATTTAAATGAAACTTCTTTATTTTATTCTTTTACCGCTAATTTGTGTTGCGTGTTCAAGAACACATTATATCGGCGAAGAATATCTGGGAAAACCGTATCTACTTGACCCACTGGGCGAAGAATCTGCGCCCGATACAGATCCACTTATTCGGTTTGATGCTTTTGATTGCACAACATTTGTTGAAACAGCATTGGCAGACGGTGATGTTGATAGATTAACAAAGATTCGTTACAAAGACGGCAAAATTGGTTTTATCAATCGCAATCATTTTATCGAAACAGAATGGTTGCCGAACAATACTAATTTGGTTAAAAACATTAGTGCACAATATGGTAAAACCGCAATTCGCCGTGTTACCATCAAACGCGCAAAATGGATGAAACTTGTTCACAATGTAATCGATACAACCCCAGATAAAACGGTTGATTTGGAATACATACCATATAATAACTTTGATACAATAAAAACAGACAAACCTTTAATTGTATTATTCACGCTTACTGGCGACCCAAAATTTATTAAAAAAACTGGCACAGAATTAGCAGTGCACCATATGGGCTTTTTATTACCCAATGGAATGCTGCGTCATGCATCGTCCAGTGGCGGCGGTGTCGTTGATGTAAATTTTGATGAATATGTTGCAAAACGCAAAAAAATGCCTAACAATATCGGTATTATACTATTGGAAATAAAGCAAAATGACTCAAGACGATAAACTTTTGCGTATGAATATGGGTGGATTAAGCGCCACCACGGTACAAATCGATGACAAACCCCTGCTTTGCTTGGGTATTGAATCATCGTGCGATGAAACATCTGCGGCTATTGTTGATTCTAATCGCAATATATTGTCGCACATAATTTACTCGCAAATTCCAGAACATGAAAAATTCGGTGGTGTTGTACCCGAATTGGCTGCACGCGCACACATTCTGGCAATTGACGAAGTTATTAAACAGACTCTGGAAAAAGCTAGCAAAACCATAAACGATATTGATGTTATTGCCGCAACCGCTGGGCCCGGTTTAATTGGTGGTGTGTTGGTTGGATGGCTGGCAGCGACCGGGATTGCCCAGTCTACAAACAAACCGCTTGTTGCCGTGAATCATTTAGAGGGGCACGCGTTGGTTCCGCGTCTGCACGCGGCAAGCGCATCTGGCGGTGACGAAGCTGTTTTAGTTGAATTTCCGTATCTATTAATGTTGGCATCGGGTGGACATTGTCAAATTCTGTTGGTTCGTGGTGTCGGCAATTATGAATTAATTGGTCAAACACTGGATGATAGCGCCGGCGAAGCTTTTGACAAGGTTGCTAAGATGTTGGGACTTGGGTATCCCGGGGGACCAATCGTTGATAAACGCGCACAATTGGGTAATCCACACGCATTCGACTTTCCACGACCATTGTGTAATCAACCTGGTTGCAATTTCAGTTTCAGTGGCATAAAAACCGCGGCACGTGCATTTTTGGACAAGACCGATGAATCAAAACGCAACGATGAATTTATAAATGACTTTTGTGCATCGTTCCAGGCGTCTGTAGTTGATTGCATTATAAACCGACTATCACATGCTTTTGCGGACAAACGCGTTATCAATGCCGCACCAAAAACATTGGTTGTTGCCGGTGGTGTTGCTAAAAATAGTGCTATTCGTGCAGCAATGGAAAAGTTGGCGACACAGCACAATATTGTGTTTGCTGCACCGCCAATGAATCTGTGTACCGATAATGGTGCCATGATTGCATGGGCTGGGATTGAAAATTATAACATTGGTAACATTGTGCGCGAACCAGTTGCGCCCCGCCCCCGCTGGCCGTTGACGGAACTTTAGTTTTTTGATAAAATGGCATTGTTATGGATAATTCACAAAACAAATTTTACGAAGGTTTTACACGCATACTTTTAGAAACGATTGATGATATGGGGTTGGAACGCGCACAGCGTCTGCGTGCAAAGAACCTGGTATTATTATTTCGTGATTCTTTTAAATCCGCCGATGTGCGTCGTGCAACATTTCCTGACGAAGAACCAGAAAAACCAGAAATTGCGGACAGAATATGGGCATCCAATGGTTTCTGCCGTGCATCATCTATTGCGTTTCAGGTTCTAATGGGTGGCGCTGAAAACGGTTGGTATCTTTATGCGATACCAGATATTTTTTACCCATACGGTCCACACCATTACATATTGCATAAGCCATCAAATACTATTCTTGATTTAACCAAAGATCAATTTACACATCATTCGGGACTTGATAATGTACCGTATCATGTTGGCAAGCCTGTATTTGACAAAGTAACACCAAATGATTCACCAGCTAATTTTGCCCGGGCGTTGGGAATTGACCTGGTGGCAGAAGCAAAAAAATTAAAACCGATAAATATAAAAAATGCAAAAACCAGAACCAGCCGTTAATACGGACACTATTTTTACCGTATCTGACGCATCCGCGTTGCTTAAAGGCGTTGTTGAAACTGCGTTTCCACGCATAAAAATCCGTGGTGAATTATCACAAATCACACGTGCCACATCGGGTCATATGTATATGACAATCAAAGATTCTGGTGCTGCAATTCAAATGATTATTTGGCGCGGAACACCGGTTGCTTTTAAGTTAGAAGAAGGCATGGAGGTTGTCGTCACTGGCCGTTTCACCACCTATCCAGCACGCAGCAATTATCAAATTGTTGTAAATGAAATCGAAATGGCGGGCGTTGGTGCGATTCTTAAGATGCTTGAGATGCGCAAACAAAAATTAGCAGCCGAGGGGTTGTTCGATGAATCGCGCAAAAAGCCATTACCCCGTCTGCCACAAACAATCGGTGTCGTTACAAGCCCAACTGGTGCGGCTTTTCAAGATATTCAAAACCGTCTGCGCGAACGTTTTCCGGTACATGTATTACTTTATCCTGCGACGGTTCAGGGCGAAACAGCCGCGCGTGAAGTTGCCGCCGGTATCGAATACTTTAATCGTATGAATAATGTTGATGTAATTATTGTTGCACGTGGTGGTGGTGCATTGGAAGACCTATTACCGTTTTCCGAAGAAATTGTCGTTCGTGCCGCAGCAGCAAGTCATATACCGTTGATATCTGGCGTGGGACACGAACCGGATTGGATGTTGATTGATTTTGCCGCCGATGTACGCGCACCAACACCAACCGGTGCCGCCGAAATGGTCGTTCCAACGAAATTGGCATTATCCCAAGAAATTGAAAACATGTGGCATCATGTATCAAATGCATTTATAACAACACTTAATAATGCAAGACAACGCATTGAATCGGTTATCATAAAAAGTCCACACCAAATGGTTATGGAGAAAGCGCAACGCATTGATGACATTTCGCGGACAATGGATATTATCATTAACGCTAAACTACAGAATACGACACAAAAAATTACACACATCGGGCAAATGTTGAACAGTTTAAGTTATAAAAATGTTTTGTCGCGCGGTTACGCGATTGCACGCGATAAAAATGACAAGATTATTACAAACACCCGCGGTGGTACCCCAGAATCAATCGAATTCGCTGATGGCGTGTTAAAGTTATAAGATGGCGTTGAAATTTCTTGAGTCAAACAAACAAAAATAAAAAAATGTCCCAAACGAGACATTTTTTATTACTTATTCAATTACCGTTTATAAACTGCGGGCCAACGCATCATAGCCAAATACCGCAATTCGTAAATTATGCCGATGGTTTGTGATAAGGTTTGAAACCACATGAAACGCACAATCGCGTGCTGCTGCACGTGGGCTGATATTATCACCAACATATACCCATTTACCTACCTTGCCATCTTTGGCAACAACACGCGTCCAGATATACTGTCCATGTTTACCCGATGGATTTCCAAATTTATCATGTTCCCCACGTGTAACCGAAGCCAAACAATGAATCTCACTAAATTGATACCCCATACTGTGCAACCGTTTCATTTCAAGTAATGGATTAATCAGTGTTTCATTATGCATTTCAACCCCACGATATGTAGTAGTCAGTGCTTTGATATTTCCACTATTTTTATCAAACGGTCTGTTTATAAATGGACCTTCGTTGGTATATATAACATAATCTGTTTCTGCTATTTTTGTCATTTTACATACCCTTTTGATTTTTGTTCTTTGCAAATATAACCCCAAGATTTATACCGGTCATAACAGAGGTTATAGCGAACTTTGCCGCATCAGACGGATTTTTAAGTTCACACAAACATGTCCAATCAGAAACCGTTCCATCTAACATTTTTGCGCGCACCCAGACATATTTTCCGTGTTTAAAAGATGGTTTACCAGTGATTGAAAACAAGCCGGCTGTTTCAGAAGACATTATATACAATTCGGCAAACTTTTCTTTTTTTGCCAATGCATCATTATCAACAAGGAAAGACCGTTGAGCATTGTGTATATGGTATTCGTCCAACTTTTCCCCGCGATATGTTATTGTGGCAACATTACCCTGAAATACCCCGTCTTGATTTACTGTTAAAAAGTTATCTTTCATAGAAACAACTCTTGTCTTGACACCAAAAACATACAACAAATTATTGGTTTTGCAATAAAGTTTTAGCGGTTGCAAGCGATTCCGGTGTTATTTTTGCTCCACTTATTATACGAGCAATTTCGTTTACACGTTCGTCACCAACAATTTCACGAACAGATGTTGTGGTAACATCGTCTTT
>CADAHF010000022.1 GCA_902787665.1 uncultured Pseudomonadota bacterium | reverse complement strand
TAAATCGCCCGTTTCAACAATCGGTATGGGGTTGGTTGCATCAATGGGTTCGGTGTTATTGGCGGCTGGTGAAAAGGGTAAACGGTTTGTTTTACCAAATACCCAGGTTATGATTCATCAACCAATGGCTGGTGCCCAGGGGCAAATCACAGATATGGAAATTCAATTAAGCCAATTCCAAAAGAACAAGAAATCTTTGGTTAAGCAAATGGCAGAATTTACTGGTCGCAAAGAAAAAGAAGTTTTTGATGCTATGGAACGCGATAACTGGATGAATCCGTCTGAGGCCAAAGAATTTGGTTTGATTGATAACATTTTGGTAAGAAAATAATTTTATTTGTAGGGGATATCGGGATGAGTGACGACAAAACAAAAGACACAAATGCAACCGCGGACAATCAACAGTTCTGCAGTTTTTGTGGCAAGGCCGTGTATGAGGTTAAAAAACTGGTCAGCGGTCGTGGTGTTTGTATTTGTGATGAATGTATTGCGTTGTGTAATGATATTATGACTGATGAACGCGTCGAAGAAATTCACAAGGATGCGGCAAAATTACCGACCCCACATAAAATTTACGATTTCTTGAATGATTATATTATTGGTCAAGATGATGCTAAACGTGCGCTGTCGGTTGCAGTATACAATCATTATAAACGGCATAGTGTTTCTGCATCGACCAAGGTTGAAATTCAAAAATCAAATGTGTTATTGATTGGTTCGACTGGAACTGGAAAAACATTATTTGCACAAACTTTGGCACGCATTTTGGATGTTCCGTTTGCGATTGCCGATGCAACCACGCTGACCGAAGCGGGTTATGTTGGTGATGATGTAGAAAGTGTTTTAACGCGTTTGTTGCAAAATGCTAATTTTGATGTTGAACGCGCGCAACGTGGAATCATTTATATTGATGAAATTGACAAGATTGCACGCAAATCGGAAAACCCATCGCTTACGCGCGATGTTTCCGGCGAAGGTGTTCAACAGGCATTATTGAAGTTGGTCGAAGGAACCGTTGCAAATGTTCCAGCTGGTGGGGCGGGGCGTAAACACCCGGGTGAAGCGACCGTTCAATTAGATACCAGCAAGATTTTATTTATCTGTGGCGGTGCGTTTGACGGATTAAATAAGATTATTGCAAATCGGACAAGTGAACGTCGCGGAATTGGATTTGGTGCAAATGTTGAGTCTAAAGAAGCGCGTGAATCAAAAAATTATTTGCACGATGTGCAACCGGCAGACCTGGTAAAGTTTGGTATTATTCCAGAATTGGTTGGTCGTTTACCAGTTATTACAACACTGCAAGATTTGGACGAAGATGCGTTGGTTAAAATTTTGACCGAACCTAAAAACGCAATTGTTAAACAGTTCGTAGCCATGATGGAAATGGACGGTGTTAAATTAAATATCAAAGAAGATGCTTTGCGTGAAATTGCAAAGTTGGCGGTTGAACGCAAGACAGGTGCGCGTGGTTTGCGTGGAATCTTGGAAAAGATTTTGCTTGCCCCAATGTTTGATGCGCCAGACAAAGAAGGTTTAAAAGAAATAGTAATTGATAAAAATGTGGTAACCGGTAAAAAAACACCAGTTGAAATTTATGCTGATGCAAAAAAGGCAGCATAAAAATATTTATAAAAAACACCCGTCATTATCTGGCGGGTGTTTTTTTGTTATATTTTTTTATTCGCCAAAGTATGTCTTGTGTTGGTTGCGGGCATTCTGCAACATTTCTGCAAATCGAGCATTTGCCTGGGCCATAGTGGTAATATCGCCTGAACCAGTTGAACCATCAGAGCCGTTCAAAACAATAAGTGTTACATTTTCACCATCGCACTGAATATGGTATTGTGATTCGTCATAATACCGTCCATAACATTTGCCGTTTTCGTTCGCAATATAGCCGTGCTTGGCAAGTGCCGCACAAGTTGGTTCTGTTGCGTTGGTGCCAGATATTATTTCCCCGTTTTCTAATTCTTCATTAGTAATATTCAAATCATCAAGAATGCCATTACACCAAACTTTTACAAAATGACCGTTCACAGATGCTTTCGCACCACCACTCTGCGTTTTGCGGACACCGAAACAGTCACCATTTAATACAGTTGTGTCAAAATCAATACTGATGTTTGGTGACTTGATGTCTGTGCGTATCATTGCAATACGTTCATCAGTTGGATGGTGTGCCTGCTTATATGTTTCTGACAAGGCATCGGTACAAACATATTTTTGCCCCCAGCATTTTGATGTTTTGTCCCAAAAAGCAGGTTCGTACCCAGTTCCCATATTTGTATAACATGTTGATGGATTTATGCGGCATACAGTATCCTGTTCCCACCATGGTGTTGCAGCATTTACACCATTGAATACAAATAAAGAAAAAATCGAAAATAAAAATGTCTTTGTCATTTGTTTTTCTCGTCTTTTTATTGTATCAAAATTTTTTCTTTGTCGCAAGTTATGGTTTAATTGTCCGTTGTGGTTGAACCGTCATCAAAATATTTTGCTGCGTCAGATTTGTCAGCACAGTAACCCCATTTAGTGTTTGCGCCTGTTTCCGAATAGAACCGCGGATACAGATTAAGATTTGCTGCACTGGTTGAAGCTCCAGGTGTGTCGGGTTGCGTTGTAATCCAATATCCACCAAGACGTTCACATTCATTTTGTAATTGATTTGACATCGCAACGCGTACAGCATCCATAGTTGTGTTAACATCTTGTAATACGGCGGTTGATATTGGTGTTGTTTTACCAGTAATATTTGCAATTTCGGATGGACGCATACATGCTTGCAATGCATAACGAACAACTTTTTGATACAAACTGCCATTGTAATCTTCACATGCATCTGTTGTGGTATAGGGAGAGAGATTGTCTATCGCTCCTTGTTGTTCGTTTGTGTCTTGAACTATATACGGACACGAAGTACCACCGTCGACTTTAGCTTTCTTGTTTAGATTGTCTGTGGCTTGTTCTTCAGTAGCAGGAAAAACAACAATGTCGTCATTAGCATTAAACCTAGAATCCCAATTGCCTGCATTAATGTAATATATGCTTTTGTCCGGATTTTCTATCATGAATTTACGATTATTTGAATTGTACTTAACGGTTGCTTCTCTGCTTATGCATGTGTTTCCAGGAGACGTTTTGTTTATAGATGTCTGACAGGTGCTCCAAATACCATTGCCTGCCAAATTGCCGCCGTTGGCATCGTTGCATCCTTGGTCTCGTTCTATGCCATTGTTCAATGTAAGACATTCGCTTAAGTAATATTCGCTTTTGCAAGATATGTATTGTATTTGTTGTGAATCACATGTATAAGCGCTTTGTATTTGGTTTCCGCTAGCCGACTTTGTGACACTGCGTGCAACAGAACCTTGCATAGAAGAAGGGGAGGGTTGAACCGTATTTCGAACAACGGATATAACTTTTGCTGGCGTTCTTCCTGTTCTGGATGTTGTTGATGTCGTTGTCTGGATATTATTTTGACATGTCCAACTTGTTGCATATTTCTGTTCGCCCGGTGCATATGCGCGGCAAGCATATGGATATGAATGAAGGGTGTCGTTTGATGGTGGCGCACACAATGTTGTAACATATTCTTGTAATGTTGCCAAACAGTTTTGGGCGATTTTCTGATTAGTTATGTTTTGCATGGTGGCAACCAATTCACGCATACCATTTGTTCCGCCACCGTATAAATTACTGCACGCGTTTAATTTATCACGGCACATTTCTTCGGATAGTTCTAGTTGTGAGCCCAATAATAATTGTTCTTTGGTGTTACTAAAGTCACGCAACGATGCAGTTTGTGAATCATAGCACTTGTTCACAACATCTAAACATTCTTCTTTGGCCTGGCGAATTTTAGATTGTTGACCTTGGTATATTTCGGTAATTGCTTGACGCATAAATTCATCCCATACATCGTCAGCCAAGTCTTGACAGGTTGATAAACTTTTTTCAGCCATATCGCGTTTACGATTCAATTCTGCAACCAACATACGATTGGTTTGGTTGGTTAACACATCGCCCGTTAACGATAACATTGTTTCCAGTTTATAGAAATTAGCTGTATATATCGGTTCGCCAGTTGTGCGATCCAAATATAATCCAGACACATCTAAGCAATGAACATAGTTAGTGCCGCATGCTGTATCGGCCGTTATATCCTTGCGAACCTTAGCCACACAATCATTAATGGATGTAGAATTGTGTGCATTATAGTTTTGCAAACGCGCGCTTTCCATTTCACGTTCTGTTTCGCGAATAGCCGTATTTGTAGTAGTCTTTTTCTTGTTCAATGCATTAGATAATATTGTGCAGTCGTTTTCAATATACATACCATATGCCGCAATCACCATGTTCAATGTTGATTTTGATTCACAATGTTCACCGACCAAATCAGCACACTGAGAATGCACAGCATTATATAGATTTTCACCAGTAAGGTTCGCGATATTTACACCATTGGCCAATTCGGTGTTTGCCCAAATTGCATTTATATCACCCGCAATGTCCAATGTCCCAGCCATTGATAAAGATTTTGATTTTGTGTTGGTTAACACGGAACTTATTCCAGCAAGTTTTTGTGCCGATTCCGATGTATCTTTGGCTGAGCATAGCATTAACTTCTGCTGCGGTTTTAGGGATAACATCAATATTTAAATCTCTGAAATTTTGAATTTGGTCCGCACTATCACCAAGCGCACGTTGTTTTGATTTTATTTCGCTTAATCTTGACGAACAAATGCAGCGACGATATGAATCGTCAGCTGTTGCGCAAAATTGATCCATACATGTAAAATACGCATCGCGACAAGAATTATAGCCAGCACCAAATGTTTGAGATTCTGTGGCAGCACGTGTTAAGCGCGATGGTCGTATTGTAGCGCGCGATGTGGTGGCGCGAGAAATTGTGTTTGCATCGCGTGAGCTGGTTTTGGCTGAGTTTATTGTTGTAGCACGAGAGACGGTTGCGCGCGATGTGTTTGGTGTGGTGGTGCGGGATGTAATTGTGCGTGCGCCAGCATCAGTATTGCGTGATGTGCTTGGTGTTATGTCATTACGTATGGTTACATTTTGCGATTGTTTTAGTGTGGTGTTTCGACTGTTAGAGTTAGTTGTACGAACAGCAGCATCGGTCACCCCGATGCATACAAAACACGCCGTCAGAAAAGACAGAACCTTTCTCATCCTTAGTATAATTATAATGATAACAAAAAATAGGGTTTTGGGGCAAGTGGTATTTACAAGAAAAAATAAAAAATCCCGTTATACACGGGAATTTTTTATGCTGCTGGTGTATCGGTGCCACCACGGTTTCTGTCGACAAATGTAATGCGTCCCTTGTCTAAATCATATGGGGTCATTTCCACGCGGACATGTTCGCCGACATTTACCCAAATGCGTGCTTTGCGCATTTTGCCACATACAGTTGCCAAAATTTCGTGCCCGTTTTCAAGTTTTACGCGGAACATAGTATTTGGTAATTTGTCTTCAACGACGCCACTAAAAACAATTACATCATCTTTTGCCATATTTTATCCTAAATCGTTTTGATTAGTTTTCTTGTGGAAAATATGATATTGCGTGAACAAAAAAATTGCAAGATTTTTTTAATATGCTTGCACGGTGGGCGATTATTTGATAAAATCAGATATAATAGTATGTAGGAGTGGGCTTACATGAAAATCAGGATTTTTGCCTTGTTGTTGTGCATTGTGCCATTTGTGGCAGATGCCGAAACTGCGCGTGATGAAACTGCGCGTGCAAGTGTTGGTCGTGTGTCAATGGCCATGAAACGTAGTGCTGGTCCAAAAAGTGTTGACTCTGTAACAACTGCTGTGTCGACACAGGCAAATAATAGTGTTTTGTATGATGCAAATATTTCTTCGGATTCAGAAACTGTAACACAACAATCGTGTCGCGATGCATATCGTGCGTGTATGGATGAATTTTGTCTGCTTAGCGATGGCGAAGGGGAACGTTGTGCATGTTCGTCAAATATAGAAAAATCAAAAACTTTAATCAAAGAAATTCAAGATATTCAGGCTGCGGCAGATAAGTTGTATGCCGAAGGTGTTGAACGCGAACAATTGGGGTCCAAGGTGTCGCTGGTGTTCGGTGAATCTGAATCGGCCCAACGTGCTTCGCGTGCATCGGGGCTTAGTTTTTCTGAATGGATAAATTTTGATGAAGAAGACGGTGAATTGGCGGAAGATGAAGATATTGGTGACAATTTATATACCATGGCGTCTGATTATTGTGCCGATGTGTTAAATACGTGTGGGGCCAAAGCCGAAATGGAAGAAACATTGTATGCACGTCAAATCGTTGCCGACTGTAAAACCTTTGATGCGTATTTGTCCGAACAAAAGGCAAACGCGGAATCAAACAAACGCACGGCTGAGGCTGCGGTGCGTAAGGCACGTTTGGAAATGCTGGACACAACAAACAAGTATAATCGTGGGGAATGTTTGATAGCATATAAATCTTGTATTGCAGACAAGGGTGGCTGTGGTTCCAATTTCGAAAATTGTTTAGATGCAGATTTATTATCGCGTCGTGCAAACGCATGTGAAAATGTTTTGAATCAATGCATGGCAGTGCGTAGTTTGGTGCTGGAAGATTGGGATGTTGAAGCACAAAGTATATTGGTTGACGCGGCGCAATATGCCGACAGATATGCGCGTCAAACATGCCTTGCGCGAATTCAAGATTGTTTAGAAGAGGGCTGTTCGACCGAAACAAATTCGGCCTGTTTGACGGATGTCAATGTGGCGGCAGGGGTTTGTCCAGTGATTGACGAATGCGAACAAATGATTCCAGGTATCAAAACATCTGTGAACAGCAAATTGGGGTATTTGCGGACACAGTTTTGTCAAAATGATGTTGATAAATGTTTACGTAACAAATGTGGTGAAGATTTTTCTGCACCGGAATGTGTTGGTAAAAAAACATCTGACATTGTTGCGATGTGCCCACAATCTATGTTTCCATCATGCAAAAACGAAAATCAATTTGATATCATTGTTCAAGCAGTATTGTTGCAAATGGATTATCAGTTGATGCAGGGGTGCGTAAATTACTTTGGCGAAGAATTAGGACGAGTTTGTGGAACAGATATGTCTTGTTTGCCGTCTGATTCGACAATTGAAGCATTGACGGTATTGCCGGAAAGCGAAGAAGAAATCAAAGTTTTGCGTCAAACAATTCAAGATAACGCATCAAAAGCGGTTGATGATTTCTTTGTACAATTTGAAAAAGATAAAACTGTTGCTGCATGTCAGGACAGCCAGAAACCATCGGGACGTCGTGGGTTGGGCGACAACGTGTTCAACAGTGCAAAAATGATTGCTTATATTGGTGCGGAAAATCGTGCTCTGCGTGCACTGGAATCAAAGATTGTAGAATTGGTGCGGGATAAAGATATTGAAACCGCGCGTCAAACATGTATGCGCACATACAAAGCGGAAAAGCCAAGCAATACGAGTAAAAATTACAGCTATATTAAAACAGTTTCGTTTGAACCATCGTTACGTAATTGCCATGTTTGTCGTATGCAACAAGTGTGCGAAGTTGGTGGTGAATCTAAATCGCAATCGGCATTAAAAGCGGCTGCGGGCGGTTTGTCTGGTGGTGCTGCGGCTGGAACAATGGTATCACCGGGATGGGGAACCGCAATCGGTAGTGTGATTGGCGCGGTTAGTGCTGGAATTATGGGGTATCAATCTGGCGGCAAAGAAGAATTCTGCCAGGAAATCGAAAGTTGTGAAGATATAAATATGTAATACTGGGTCCAAGGGGAGAGAACATGATGTCCAAATATTTGTTCTTGGTTTTGATGGGTGCGGTTTGTTTTGGTGTGGACGCTAATGCAGCCACGACAACGAAAAAACAATCTGCAATACAAAACGGAACAACGATTCGTGCGCGCGTCGCCGCCAACGGTATTTATGACCAGGAATGTTACGAAGCATATTATGGATGTATGGACCAGTTTTGTATCTCTGAAAACGAAAATGGGGGCAGTTGCGCATGCAGTGACAAAAATGTTGAATATGAAAAACAATTAATTGATATTCAAAATACCCTTGCTGAAGCAGAACGCATTAGTACGATTGAAGTTGAGAAAGTCAAAGCTGGTGCAAATGCTGATATTATATTTAACGGAACACGCGAATACGATGAAAACGGAAATGTTGTGTCCGTAGACAAATTGTCCAACAAGGCAGAAAAACGTGCAAGTTTGTTGTCTTTGTGGGAAAATGATATTGACGATGATGATGTGTTTGGTGGCGCATCAATGGAAAGCATTGCCGATAAAACAGGTGCAGCTTTGTTTGATGCTGCAAACACATTGTGTTATGAACAAATGCCGGACAAATGCGAAAAAGATTTGAATTTTTTACACCAAGTTTATTCAAGACAGATAACATCTGATTGCAAGGCTTTTGAAAACAGTATAGCAACACAAAAAGCAAATGCTGATTTGGCGTTGGCAAATGCCAATGCTGATGTGCGCAGTGCGTTGCGTGACAGTTTGAATGAAGCGAATAAGTACGACCTGGGTCAATGTATGGTTGAGTTTAAGAAATGTATGTTGACCGAGGATGCCTGTGGCAAAGATTGGATAAATTGTGTTTCGACAATTGCATCTGAGAATATGCAGAACAATGAAGCTGTCAGCACCGCTAAAACCAAAGTTAAATCGGTTGGAACATACGATATAACAACATCGACAATGGAAATTTTATCGACCAAACGCACAATTTGTGAACGTGTATTGAATAACTGCGTTGCGGTGCGCGATATGGTTTGGCCGGCGTTCTTGAAAGAGGCGGCACCAACAATTCGTTTGGCGGAAAGCAATGCGGAATCTAAATTCCGTCAATCGTGTTTAAGCAATATTTCAAATTGTATCCAAAAGGCGTGCAAGGACGATATTGTGGGTCGGGGTGTTGCAACAATGGATGCATGTTTGTCACGTCCAGATATGGCGCGCAGTTTTTGTAAGGTTGAAATAGACCCATGCGAACGTATGGAACCGCTGATTTGGGGATATGTGACCGATAAATTGGCGGCGATGCGTGTTGATGCGTGTACCCAAGAAGTCAAAGATTGCTTTACGGATGATACGCGGTGCGGTGCGGACTTTTCAAAATGTATTGGTATGGATTATAACTATATCCACGACATTTGCCCAATTGATAAATTAGTTGTGTGCAAAGCGAACAATCCAGAATTCAGTATGAACGATTTAGATTCTATGTTAATGGGATTATATTTGAACATTGATAATGCTGCACTGGACACATGTCAAAATCTGGTCGAATCAAAAATGTTGGAGGTTTGCGGTTCCACCACCGATTGTAATAAATTTGCCGCCGATGATACCATTGGCACGGGCAGTTTGCGTTCGGTCAAAGACGGAAATAAATATCGTGTGACTGGTATGATTTCGTTTGGTTCGATTAAGATGGGTGACGCAACTGGCAAAATGCTTGATGGTGATAATTATTTGGCGCCTGGTGAAATCGGAATCCAAGAATATTTAGCGCAAGTCAAATCAAAAAATAGTGGTGTCCAAAACTATTCTCAGATTGTTGCGACAATCGAAGAAGAATTGAATAATGTTGCCGGAACAATCAATCGCACAATTGAAATGATTGAACAAGATCCGGAAATTCAGTTCTGTGTTAATGGACGTGATTTAAGTCAAATAAATGGTGTCACAAACAGCAAAACAACGGCGCGTTTCCCGAACTTGTTGAATCAACAGAAAATGTTGATTGCGGCGGCGGCGCTGCGCAAGGCCCAAGATAATTATAATGCAAAGTTTAATGCCGCGGTTGCGGATGCGACCAAGGGTGCATCGGCAGATGTTGCGCAATATATGTGTCAAATGATGGCGGTTGCTGGGGGTGCGCCAATTGGTGCTGTAAATGTAGATACAACATTAACACCACCATACGCAATCAGTTACGAGGTTGGTGCGGGTTTGGATAACAATGTGCTGGCTCAGGGCGGTCGTGGTTCATCTGCGACTGGTACCAATGCAATAATTGAAAACGATGGTTGGTGGGCGAAAAAGACAAAACAAGAATTACCATCTGGAACACGCGAAATGTGGTCAAGTTTCAATCGCGATACACGCACATGCCATTTCTGTACATCAACAGTTACAAAAAGTTGCACGAATACATACAGAAAAGGTTTCTTGGGGATTGGCGCGAAAAACGAAACAAGTTGCACAGAATCAGAACCTGTTGAATCTTGCGAAGACATTCAAATGTAATCTGTGTGTTTATGTATTAACAGCCCCCGTGAATACGGGGGCTTTGTTATTTTGTTCCTAGATATTTTCTTACATTATTTTGGTACAATGTCTTTGGCGGATAACAATTAAACACATGGGGGAAAATATGAAAAAAATATCAATATTGGCGGTTGCTTGTGTCGCCATATCAGGTGGGGCAAATGCCGCAATGAATGCGATGGGGGGCGGATTCACCGGTGGTGAAAATGTTATTTTGACCGTGGACCAGGTTAAAAGTATGAACGATAACTCAAAGGTATGGGTCGAAGGATCAATCATCCAAAAAAATGGTGATGAAACATATATGTTCGAAGATTCTACTGGAACAATTATGGTTGAAATCGATGATGATGCTTGGCATGGATTGGTTGTTGGACCAACCGATACCGTTCGTATCTATGGCGAAGTTGACCATGGGTTATTTAACACCGAAATCGATATTGATTATATTGAAAAACTGAATTGAAAAAATCGCCCGTTCGGGCGATTTTTTATCTGTTGGTTAATTGCAATTCAATACGACGATTCTTTTGTAAATCGGCGGGCGAATTACCCAATTCAACCGGGTACAATTCACCAAAACCACTTGGCAACAAACGACGTTTTGATACACCGTTTGATGATAATTCGTTTGCAACCGCGGTTGCGCGCAGTAATGACAATTGCATATTATTGCGATATGCGCGTGTTCCCGGTATAACCGCTTTTTTATCAGTGTGTCCGTCAACACGAACAATCCAATCAATGTCTGACGGAATTTTTTCTTCGAAATCTTTGATTACATTTGCAATCAATTTTAATTGCTTCTTGCCATCGGGCGACAATGTGTACGAACCACTTTTGAATAAAATGTCACTTGATATAATAAACCTGTCGCCATCGGCGCGCAGTGTTGTGCGATCACCCAGTGCTTCTTTAATCGCGCGATAGAATTCAGATTGATATTGTGCGACCTTGTTCAATTCTGCAACCTTGTCCGCCAATGCCTTGTTCAAACGATTTGACATTTCAAGATATTGAATTTCTTGTTCTTGGGATTTTTTTTCTGCGGCATCAAGCGCAGCCTGCAATTTTTCCATTTGTGCTGCTATTTCTGCGTATTCAGCGGTCATTTCATCTTGTGTTACCGCCTGTTGTTGTGCCAGTTTTGCAATTTCATCACGGTCAATGCTGACCTGATTTAATTGTTCGGTTAATTCGTTAACCTTGGCCTCGTACGCGGTAATCAGGTCTTGGATACTTAAATCAGTTTCATTCAATTCATTGATAAGTTCGGCGTTATCATTACCCAACGCTTGTAATTCATTGCGTGCAGCAATTAACAACTGTTTTGCTTCCTGTTCATCGGCGCGTAATTGGTCAATGGTTAATGCCTGTTCGGCTGTCGCTGCCTTTAATTCAGCAACGGTTTTTGCCCCACTTTTTTTATTAAACACACTTGTCGTGGTCCACAAAAACACGAACATAATCAACAAGAATATTAATATAATCACCAAATTGGAAAACAAGTCCACGAATCCGGGCCATGTACTTGTGTTTTCACGATAACGAACATTAAGCATGGTGTTTTTTCTCCCTCTTTGTATTTTATTCCCATTTTGCCACAGTTTTGTCCAAGCGAACCACACATTTACTAAGTGCGCGTGCCGCCGAACCAATTTGCCCCATTGTGACATCTGGTGTTGCGGTATGCGTGTGCGCGGCAAAGTAATCTTCGATAATGTGCAAGATTGAATTTTGAACAATCTGCACCTGAAGCCCCAAGAATCCGACAATCAAGCTGCCCCCCAGGCCAAGAATCGAACTTGTAAACGCGGTTGCCATGCCCGACAGTGGACGTGCCAACCCCATTTGCATTGTTTCCAAAACGGTTTCGTCGGTTATATCCAATCCGTCGATTATTTCTGCAAAACCACCAACCGTCATCAGTAATCCCCAAAATGTGCCCAGTAATCCCAAAAATATCAAAATGTTTGTTATATAACGCACAGATTCCCGGTCGTCTTCGAACCGCATCAATATCATATCCAGTATGTTTTGCAACGCCGATGCAGAAATTCGTGCAGGGCGGGGCGACAACATCAATGCCACCGGGCGTAAAACCCGTGGTGGCAATTCACCGCCACGTTTTCCATTGATGTATTGATTCAGCCAGCGATATTCCGGCAGAATCTGGAACATTTTCACAAAACACAGCCCGATTCCAAACAATGTTGTTCCGATGATGATGCCGTTAAGCCAGATATTTGCCGTTGCAATCTGCATAAATGGGTCGAAAAACAGCACAATTCCAACGATAATAATCGCTATAAACAATGCCATACGATTAAGATTTCTGTGAAATCTGCGCAATAATATCCCTCTTGATACTAAAAAGGGTAGTAAAAAAATTGTTGCCAAGTCAATATGAAAAAAACTTGATTTTGTTAAAAAAATCGGCATAATAGACGACGTTCCTGCTGGCAGCATGGGGTTGTCGGCTGATATAAACCAAAGGAAATAAAATGGCTTATTACGAAAGCGTCTTGGTTTTCCGCCAGGACTTGACCGAACCGCAGGTCAAAGAAAAAGCGGCTAAATTTACAGAAATTATCAAAGAACTGGGTGGCAGTGTTAAATCCACAGAATTTTGGGGATTGAAAAACTTGGCATATGTCATTCGTAAAAACCGCAAGGCACACTATGTTATGTTGAACATTGAATTGCCGGGTGAACAAATTGCAGAATTGGAACGTCGCAGCCGTATTGATGAAGACGTTATCCGTTTCTTGAACGTTCGTGTGGACGAATTGGCAACAACGCCATCCGTCATGATGAAAAAGAATAACGAAGAGGGTGAATAATGGCAGTTCGTGCAGCAATTTATCGTAAAAAATCAAACCCATTAAAGGGCAAGGTTATTGACTATAAAGATGTGAAAATGTTGTCACACTATATCACAGAACGTGGTAAGATTGTGCCATCCCGCATCAGTGGTGTTTCCCAAAAAGATCAACGCGCGTTGGCGACAGCAATTAAGCGTGCGCGTCATTTGGGGTTGATGCCATTTGTTCGCAACAACCTTGGGTAAATTGGTCATAATGGCATATCCGCTTGTTGTTGACTCGTTTATGTAGCGTCTGTACACTGCACTTGTCAACAACAGCGCGTCTATACCATTCTTACCAATTTCAATAAAGATGAAAATGTTTGGGATTTTTATCCCTAACTTAAAACAAAAAAGGACAGACAAAATGAAAGTTATTTTAACAGAAAAAATTACTAAATTGGGTAATATCGGCGATACAGTCGAAGTGAAAACTGGTTTCGCGCGTAATTTCTTGTTGCCAAACGGCAAAGCAATGCGCTGGACACGCGAAAATGTTGCGTTGTTCGAAGCGAAAAAAGCTGAATTGGTTGCTCGTGAAGTTGCGGCCAAGAAGACGGCAGAATCTCATGTTGATGCAGTAAAGTCTGCAAAGCTGTATATGATTCGTCAGGCTGGTGATACCGGTCAATTGTATGGTTCGGTTTCGTCACGTGATATTGCACGTATGTTGAAAGATGTTGCAAACGTTAGCGTTACATCGGCTCAGGTTTTATTGGGTTCCCCAATCAAATCAATTGGTGCATTTGATACGCAAATCGCTTTGCACCCAGATGTCATCGTTCCAGTCAAGATTTATGTTGCCCAGACACAAGATGAAATCGAAGCGTTGGTTGCAGGTAAAGTGTTGACTTTCGGAACCAAGAAGGTTGAAGAAGAAACAACCGAAGAAAAACCAGCAGAAGAAGCACCTGTTGCTGAACCTGTGAAATCGGAAGAATCGGCTGAATAATCAAATTTATTTGATTTATAAATCCCGCAATTTTTTGCGGGATTTTTTTATCACAAAGAATTATAATCGTATAGAAATGAAATTG
>CADAHF010000021.1 GCA_902787665.1 uncultured Pseudomonadota bacterium | reverse complement strand
CGAATTTAAAGATAAATCATTGTTAGAAACCGCCTTGACGCAGAGCGGGGCAAATGCCACACATAATAACGAACGTCTTGAATTTGTCGGCGATCGTGTTCTTGGATTAACCGTTGCAGAAATGTTGTATGAAATGTTTCCAAATGAAGCAGAAGGTGAACTGGCGCGTCGTCACGCAATGCTGGTTTCAACTGAAACATTAGCTCGTGTCGCAAATGAAATGGATTTTGCACATCGTGTTCATCATGGGCATATGACTGCGGGTCGTATCAATCATATTTTGGCAAATGCGGTTGAGGCAGTGTTGGGTGCAATATTTCTGGATGGTGGGTTTGATGCGGCGCGTAATGTCATTCGTGATATTTGGCATGATTTAGCACTGGAAGATACGGTTGCGCCAAAAGATGCAAAAACAGCATTGCAAGAATTGGTTCAACATGAATCAAATGGCGATTTGCCGGTGTATGAATATCTGGAATCAACTGGTGCGGCACATAATCCGACATTTAATGTTCGTGTGACTGCGCTGGGGCAATCGGCAACAGGGTCTGGCACATCAAAAAAGACCGCCAGTATTAATGCAGCCGAAGAATTTTTGAAAAAACTTGCAATTTAAGTTGCATCTGTCTAGAATCAGAGCACAAGAAAATAAGGAATAAAGTATGTTTTCAATTTTATTAGTTTTGTTAATCATCGTGTCCGTATTTATGACTGGACTTATTTTGTTACAGAAATCTGAGGGCAGCGGTATTTCCGGTTCGTCTGCATCATCGATGTTGGGCGGAATGTTGACTGGGGCATCGGCTGGTAATTTCTTGACAAGATTAACGGCATGGTTGGCGGTTATATTCTTTGTTTTGTGTGCCGCATTGGCGTTGGTTGCGTCAAATATGAATACCGCACAGCAACAAAGTGAATTGCGTAATGAAATCGTGATTCAGGGTAACGCAACAACCGCACCTGCAACAACAGATGCGCCAGCAAAATAATTTTGGTAATTAAAAACGCCGCCCAATCGGGCGGTGCTTTTTTATTTCTTTTTTGATTTTGATGGCTTTTTATATTCGCGATACAGCATTGCCCCCGCAGTGTATGCCAACAATGCAGATGCCGCCGTGATTAAACCGGAAATCAAGCCGTTTGAGAAATATGCAAACAGACAAACCGCCAAAACAAAGACGATTGTAATTCCCAAGTTTTTCGCCAATACTTTTAAGATTTTTTCAAAAGTGTTCATTGATTCCTTCCTTTCGTTTGGATGAAATAATTATATCACAAATTGTAATGATTTGCACGATTAAAAAACGACCAAAAAATTTGGTCGTTTTCTTTAGGGAGCTTATTTTTGTTTTTCTTGTGTATATTTTGTTGGAAAGAATCTTTTTCCAATAAGTTCTATTACAAACTTGTCTTGGCATTTGCCTTCTTTGATGTTGTTTAAACAGTTCCGTTCTGTATTGGTGCAATCAAGACATGTTGCCAAATGTAATTCTAAACTATTAGAAAGTATTTTTTCTTTTTGAACTTTGTTGTTTTTCCAGTTTCGATTAAACGAAACACTTGTTGTTTCTTTTTTCGAAAATTGCGTTTCCATACACAAAAAACATGTTGTTGCAGGGATGTGCTTAAATTCCTTTGCCAAATCTTTTAAGGATTTTTTTGCTTCTCGTTCTGTCAACACAGAATCAGAAGATAATAATATTGTTGATGGGTTTACGCCCCAATTGCCTAATGTTACTTTATACTTTTTGTCTTTTTCCATTTTTATTCTCTTATTGTTCTTACAAAATTATTTGTCCGCCCAAGTGCGCCGTTGTTGGAATTGGACCAAAAGACGAACGTGGGGAAACATAGATGTTTCCAGTGATGTCAAAATCACCGCAGAATTGCAACATATTAACATCACGGATAAACATATTTCCAGTGATTTTTATGTCACAAGGCAAAACATATTTACCCATATTTTGCAGATACAAGTTGCCCTGAATTTCCGTACCGTTGTGCAAGATTTTTGCATCACCACGATTTTCAATAACGATATCGCCATGCATTGTTTCGGCAATTTTCACTGTTTGTTTAACAAGGACCGAATTTGGCTTTTCATTATTTGTGCGAATTGGTTCTGCCATCATTTTGTTTGATTTTTTATCGCGCAAAATCGGCAAAGTGTTTGTACGTGGACGAACGTGGCGCGATGATGTACGAACTGTTTTTGTTGTTGGTTCTGCAACAATCTGTTGAGGTTGAGATTTTGCAGAAGTATTCATTTGAATAGGATCTGCAACGATAACAACCGGCTTTTTACGGCTGTGTGTAATATCGATAATCAACATTGTGCAAAGTGCAAAAATAGAAATCAACAACGCTAAATTCAACAAACCGATAAGGTTGATTTCGCAAAGCTTTTTCCAAACCCAACGCGCGAATTGGCAAATTTTTTTCCAAATCCAGCGAACAGCATTGGCGATCTTGTTATACACCCAACAAATTGCGTTCCAAATGCGCGCCCAAATCGATGCGCGTTTTTTTGCATTGCGGCGCGTTGATGGTTTGCGTGCTTGCTTTTTGCCCTTGACGCGACGTGCGGCAATCATCATTTTGAATTTTTCCAACATAACTAAACCCTTTGGTTTGTGTTTATTTTTTACAAATATAGCCCAAATAGTAATTTTGTCAAGTGTTTTGTCGGTGATAATATATAATGTGAACGAAACATTTGCATTTAAAAAAAATGCTGTTATAATGTCGCGTATTCGGGGTGTAGCTCAGCCTGGTAGAGTACTTGGTTTGGGACCAAGGTGTCGGAGGTTCGAACCCTCTCACCCCGACCATAAGATTCAACCCACCACAGCAGTGGTGGGTTTAATTTTCCGCTTGTGTGATGTTGCGGAAAAGTTTTAATATGTTCGTATGGCAAGGGGATTTTTCGTTTTTTTAACGATGGCGATGTTTGTAACATTTGGCGCAAATGCGGCAACTACGCGCGGTGTGGTATCGCGGGCGGCGGCGCGCACAGCAAATCCGGCCAGTGGTTATACCTATAACTATATGTATCCATATTTGAATAATGATATGCGGACTACATTGAATCCGGGGGTCACTACATCACAATCCACAAGCCCAATTGACGCAATCGCTCGCACCGAACAATTATCGGCGCCGCGTCGTGTCGTGTCCAGACCCGCACCAACATCAAATGCCACAACAAATTCAACCGCGGCACGTGCGACAACAAGTAATGGGGTGGGGCGCCGTGTCGTGCAACGCCCGCGTTCATCTGTAAATACTGACACGGCTGTGGTACGTAATGTGACACGTAATCAGCGTGCGGAATCAATTGAAACACATAATGCTAAGGTTGTAACACCGGCACGTTGTTTGGCGGACTATACCGAATGTATGAACAGTTATTGTGAACGGCCAAATACATCGTATAATCGTTGCTATTGCAGTGCAAAATTGTCGCAGATTGATGCCGAATATCGTCCGCAAATTGAAACGCTTATCGGGCAAATATATTTGTTAAAAGAAAACGGTACCACCGATGTATCGGGCATTGATGAATATTGGTCTTCAACTGTTGAACAATATAGCGGTGAAAACCCATGGGCAAAAATTGATGATGCGCTGGACATCGATTGGGCTTCGATGGAAAGCAAGGTGCGTGGACAAAATGCGTTTATTACTGCACATGATTATTGTTCACAACATATTGCGGGTTGTTTTTATATGGCGTCTAACCTGCGCGATGCGTATCGTTCTGCGATTGCTCAAGATTGTGCCACATATAAAGATGGCTTAGAACGGCTGAAAATTATTGCCGAAAGCGTCATCGAAAATTATAATCAGTGATTTTTTTGTAATTTTTCACACATTAAATTATGTCGATATATATTGCGCGCCAAATCATCACTGATAATGCGCCAATCGTTTTCGTGACCATAAATTTTGTCGCAAATTGCGGGCGCACAAATGTTATTCGGTAATTGTGTATTTTTCGTGCAAGATGCGCCGCACATCAGCAGCACCAGTATGCAAAACTGTTTCATTTATTTTGCCTTTGATTTTCGTGTTGATTGCAATTTGTTCGGCGGTTGTGTTTGCAACACGTGCCTGACAACGAACATTTCCTATATTCACCCCAGCGATATAGGATAAAAAAATTGCGGCACCAATAAGTGCCGCAATATAAATGCGAATTGTATTCATTTCTTACTGATTCATTGAATTAAAGAAATCATCGTTTGTTTTTGTTAAACGCAATTTATCAAGCAAGAATTCCATCGCTTCCAATGTGCCCATTGGATTGATGATACGACGCAAAACATACATTTTTGACAGTGTGTCTTTGCCGACCAACAAATCTTCCTTACGCGTGCCAGATTTTGTAATATCAATAGCTGGGTATACGCGCTTGTCGGACAGTTTACGGTCAAGAATGATTTCGCTGTTACCAGTTCCCTTAAATTCTTCAAATACAACTTCGTCCATTTTGGATCCGGTATCAATCAACGCGGTTGCGATAATTGTTAACGAACCACCACCTTCGATATTACGGGCAGCACCAAAAAATCTTTTTGGACGCTGCAGAGCATAGGCATCAACACCACCGGTCAAAACCTTACCACTGGATGGAACGCATGTGTTATATGCACGACCCAAACGAGTAATAGAATCAAGCAAGATGACAACATCTTGACCCGCTTCGACTAAACGTTTTGCTTTTTCAATAACCATTTCTGCAACTTGAATATGACGCGTCGCTGGTTCATCGAAAGTCGATGAAATAACTTCGCCTTTAACACTGCGTTGCATGTCGGTAACTTCTTCGGGACGTTCGTCAATAAGCAACACAATCAATTTCACATCTGGATAATTTGTTGCGATGGAATGCGCGATATTTTGCAACATAACTGTTTTACCAGTACGTGGTGGCGCAACAATAAGTGAACGTTGACCTTTACCGGTTGGGGAAATCAAATCGATAACGCGTGCCGATAAATTGCGTCCCTTGTCCTTGTCATCTGGAACTTCCATTTTAAGCATTTCATCTGGATACAGTGGCGTCATATCGTCAAATGAAACACGATGACGCAATTTTTCAGGGTCGCCACCGTTCACGCGTTCAATTGTTTCCAGTGCGAAATAACGTTCTGATTCATTTTGTGGTGCCTGAATTTGACCTTCAACATAATCACCAGTTTTCAAACCATATTTTTTAATCAGATTTGGTGATACATACAAATCATCTGGCCCAGCCAAATAATTTGATTCTGGGGCGCGCAGGAACCCAAAACCATCCTGCATGCGTTCCAAAACACCATCACCAATTAAAGTTATTTTTTTATCCGCAGCATAAACGCGCATAACTGCAAAACGCAGTTGTTGCACATTTAACTGTGACGGGTTTTCAATACCCATATCTTCAGCCATCTTCAGCAGTTGCTGAGGCGACTTTGCCTTCAATTCATTAATATGCATATATATTCCTTTTGGAAATCGGGTTTTCCGTGCGAATGCACACCCGTATGTTTAATAGGATAGTGTCATTATAGTATAAATTGATAAAAAAGTCAAGGTTTCAAAACAATGCCTGCTTTTTTTCTTGATTTCATTGATTTTTTTTGGTCGAATGATACATATAAACAAGAACTAACCGAAAGGATATAACGATGGCAGGCAGCATAAATAAAGTGATATTGGTTGGTAATGTGGGGCAAGATCCCCAGGTTCGCACAATGCAAAGTGGACAAAAAGTGGTCAGTTTTTCATTGGCTACATCGGACCGCTGGCGTGATCGTGCAACAGGTGAACAAAAGGAACAGACCGAATGGCACCGTGTCGTAATATTTAACCCAAGTTTGGTTGATGTTGCGGAACGTATGTTGCAAAAGGGGACCAAGTTGTATCTTGAAGGTGCGTTGCGCACACGCAAATGGCAAAATCAACAGGGTGTTGATACATTTACAACCGAAGTTGTTTTGAATCCATATGCGGGTCAAATGATAATCTTGTCTGGGGCAAAATCTGTTGACAATGCGGGTGGTGAATCACAACCAGCTCCGTCACAGCCAGTCGAAGAGATAACCCCGTCACAAATTGACGACGATATTCCATTTTAATAGTGTTTGTTGTCTAAAATAATAAAAACCGCCCGATTGGGCGGTTCTTATATGAAATTTTTGGCGCGCCCAGCAGGATTCCCTCGGCATAAATGCCTGCGGGCAAACCGTGACGATTTGGCTGCACTTTGTTTGCCGAATCTACTTGTTTTCAAACCTGTCGTTGCTGACGCAACTCTTCTTGGTTCTCATCCTGTGGGGCAAAATTAAAACCGGCATGGTGCCGGTTTGAATTTTTGGCGCGCCCAGCAGGACTCGAACCTGCAACCCACAGATTAGAAATCGTCTGAACCCAAACCGATTGTTTGCCCGATTCCCGCCCCTTTCCGCCTTTTCCCCCTTATCCCAACCACCACATTATGTAGCAAATATGTAACATTTTTTATAAAAATTGCTGTCGCATCACCCGTTCAAAAAACGCTTTTTCTACAAAAAGTTTGACAAGTTGCTCTGTTTATAACATCATCTTGCCAGAGGTTCGGCTGAGGGGTTGCTACTGGTGACTCCAACTGCATTACCTCTTTTTTCTTGTATGATAAGACTTTTATGCCTTCATTTTTGTCATTTTTTCGTTTATGATTTTTACCAATAACAACAAATCATAACCTTTACAAATTCAACAAAAATATGCATAGTTATTGCTATAACAAGAGGATAAAATGCCAAACAAAGATTTTCCATTGCCGCATCCTTTGAAAAATGACGATATAGATACCTTGATGAAAAAATTAAGGATGATGGTTCGTACTATGGAGCAATTTAAAACACAAGCAACAAGAGATAAAGGTTTGATGGCTATTCATAGTTTGACTGCCGCGATTGTTTCATTGGCGGCAGAGGTTTATGATGCATTGTTGAATAATAGGGTTTTTGTTGCATGTTCTCTTGCGTGTCAAATAATAGAAGGAGAGATACAGTTATTATGGTTAAATAAGCATTTTGATACAAATGGTGCGGATTATATAGATTTTGGTTATGTTGAACAGATAGATATGTTGCGGGTACATCCAGAGCGCAAAGATAGAGTTTTGGAAATGATAAAACAAAACCATTGTGAGCGTTTTTTGCGGAAAAATATCAAAGATCCAGATTTGTTAGATAGAAACAGTTATAACAAAAAATGGTATGGAAACACCATACAAAATATATCTGGTGATTATTTTGATGATGTTTTGGATCAAATTAAAGATATTCCTGCTTTGTCTGAATATTACAATAATACAGATGTAAATTATGAAAATTACCAGTTATTCTGTGGATTCAAACATTTTACTACTTACTGTGTTAGAAAATGTTTCGCAACGAGCCAATCTTTTGTAGAAGACACACCAGAAGATACAAGGTGGGTGACATTGGTCACAGTTTTAATGGCACTACTTGGAGTCTGCCAAGTATTAGAACAACATGGTGATCATATTTTGAATTCTAAACCCACCGCCACGGAAGGTTTGACACCAGCATCAGCTAAAAAAGCATAATTATCTATCTTCTCTATATTTTTCAAATCTTGCAGATGCATCGTCTAATTCCCAAGGTTTGGCATTTTGTAATAATTTGCTTATAAAGTTATCTTTTTCGCTTTTCAGTGTCTTGTCTCCCGGAAAATCATGATTTTTTATGTGTTCGAGAGTCCGTTCTATAATTCCATTTCTTCTAAAAGAATCGAATCTTGTCCCTCTAAAAGCCAGCCTTGAAACAATATCAAATACCAGTCTAGGATTCTCTGATAAATCAGTGACCAAAATCTCTTCTAACATGAAATTAGACATAGATATGTTCAGATTATCATCTGTTACCAATCTGTGTAATTGTTTTAGAGCCCAATTTTCTTTTGTGAATTTTCCGCATTGGTACCATCGCTCAAATTCTTTTAATACATCTTTGTAATCAGATTTCTTGCCTTTTACATGTTCAATAAACCATTCCCAAAAATCTATAAAGCGTTGGAGCATTTCATCTGAAACGTTATCATTATTCGATTTAGCTTGATATAGCATAAAACCGATAAGATTTACAAAAGATATCATTTCTTCTTTGTTTTCCATATCGTCAAAAAGAAAGGACAAAATTTCAGAATCCAAGTCGTACAATCCCCAAGCATAGTAGAGTATTAGGTGACGAGCAATTTGTTTGTCTGTACGTTTTTTGTCTTTATCGGAATATAAATGGTTTTTCAATACATAACAAAATTTGCCTTTCATAAGATGGAACATCTCTTCGTATGCATGCGTGTACAGAATAAAAGTTGGCCATGTTACATCTAAAATATACTGTTGTTCTTTTGATTCTGGGAAAAGAATATCAATATTTTTTTCAGTAAATTCTGGCATAGACAAATGTACCCATGGCAGAGCACGAGCAATTATAGCAAGGGAGTCAATGTATTTGGGATGTTGTACAATATCTGTTAATAATGCTTCTACTTGATCTATTGGCTTGTTGTTGTTCTTTAGCCATAGGGCAAAAGTCAACAATGAATCCAGAGCCTGTCCATGTATAGAATTTATTGCTCTGTTTATATAATTATCTCCAGAACAAACCTCGTCTTTTTTATTTTCAAGTAATTTGTCTTCAGAATTTATTAAGGAACATAGAATATTAAAAGATTTTTCAATCAATTGATCGTCTGTTTTATCTATACTAGAATCTTTTACAAAAGCAGAATTTAACAACGAAGCAACTTCTTGTTTTGTCCAATACCAATCTTGGTCACCGTCATGAAAACTTTTTCTATCATCAAATGTTTCATTTTGTTTTGCAACCCAGTCAATAAAACCGATAATTTTCACCCAGTCATCGGATGTTTTTGAACTATATTCTATAATACCTCGTAAAATGGCTTTAATATAGGTTGGTTCTGTTATGACTGTTAATTTGTCAAAACCCAATATGTACTTTTGTGGGTTATTCAATACATCTTGTTTGATGGCTTCCGCAAAACCTTCCCTGTCCGGCTTACCGTGCCAACTATCAGGCGCAGGTTGCCATTCTTGCATTGTTTTAATGATTTTTGCAATACTTGATTTTTGAATTTCTTCTGTTTTCAAAGGTGACTCATGTTTTACAGTTATAAAACCGCCCATCCATGCTAAAAAATCCGGATGTTTCCCAGGAAGCACAGGTTTTCCTGTGTTATCAAACAATATATCCTTAAAATGTTCTTTTTGTCTTTTGGTTAAGGAGCCAAGTATAGGTGTTAGATGTCTAAACTTCCAATGTTTTTGTTTTTCTGTTGCTGAAATGCTTTCATCGTCTCTTTTGTAGTAATCATCTTTTGAACCATCATCAATGTATTTGAAAATTACAGATTGATTTGTTTTAGACAGCTTTTTGAATTTTTTATTCAATAAATGAAAGTATTCGTGATGATAATTTGGCTCATCAAAAAATTCATAATTCGTTAAACTTTCTGCCAATAATTTTTTATCATCAATCTCCATCGCAGATAATAAAAACAAGTATAATCTCACAAGGATGGGTGATTTAGAATTTTGTAGCAGTTCTAAAACGTTTTTTGTTTCTTCTTTTTTATTTGTAGATATTATTGACAATGCGATATCACGCATTGCATCTATTGCGAACTGTTCTGGATCAGAAAAATTATGATTTTGTGCACTATCCTCTATAGC
>CADAHF010000020.1 GCA_902787665.1 uncultured Pseudomonadota bacterium | reverse complement strand
TTTAACCCACATGATATTGCACCTGTGTTTCAGGCGTTGCGTATTGCGGTCAACGATGAATTTGGGGAAATAGAACGCGCGTTGGCATCTGTGCCAGAAAAATTAGTCGTTGGTGGCAAATGCATTTGTGTGACGTTTCATTCATTAGAAGATCGTATTGTTAAAAACACGTTTCGTAAATGGACAACACCACTTGGTGACCCACGTTTACCCGCAAACCACCCCGCCCCATTTAATTTAATACGTGCGGCAACACCCGATGCAACCGAATTAGAAAACAATCCGCGTGCACGCAGTGCGCATATGCGTGGGGTAATAAAAACGTGTTGACCCACATATACAAATTTATGTAATATAAAATACGAAAGGAAAGGAAAAATATGAAAAAATTAGCATTTACTATATTGGCTACATTGTTTGTTGCAACCGGTGTGGCAAACGCGTTCTGCCCTGTGTGTACGGTTGCGGTTGGTGCTGGACTTGAAGGTGCGCGTGTCCTTGGGGTTGCTGATATTATCACTGGTTTGTGGGCTGGTGGTTTAACATTATCTTTATCGGCATGGACGGCTGACTATATGCGTCGTCATGGTGTAAGAAGTCGTTTGGCATACCTGTTGAATTATGTTGTTTATTACGGATTGTTGGCGTTGATATATTTTGTACCGTCTGGTCATCCAATGTTGCGGTTTGGTGCAACAACTATGTGGGGCGTTGACCAATTCTTGCTGGGGGCGATTGTTGGTTCGTTGACTTTTTGGTTTGCGGGCAAATGGTACGAACGCATCAAGGCGCACAATGGTGGACATGCGTGGTTTCCGTTTCAAAAGGTTGTATGGCCATTGGGCGCATTGGCAATTACGACTTTGGTTTTCTGGGCAATAATTGAATGGTTACCAAAAGTTGGGGTCATTTTGTATTAACGCAATTTTTGTGTTGATTCATATACCCGAAAAATGATAAAATAGCTTATCAAGAGAGATGTATTTTGAAACACAACATTTGTAATTTCGTCGGTTTATTAACAATCACAACATTGATGTTTGGTGCGACGCCTGGTTTTGCTGTGGCGCCATCGAACCCACGTGGCACATCGATTGATACAACTGCGCGCGCACGGACGGGTGCTGATGGTGGTGCAACGCAACGCTCTGCCGACCGTATTGTTTTACGTAATGTTACGGTTCGTGGTGACACACCGGGACGTGTTGTGGCACGGGAAACAACGGCAAATAATAATGTACGCAGTGTGGCAAATGTGGCACGTAACGGAACACCGGCGGCAAATGTATCGCGCAGTGCTGGTGTCGCGCGTGGCGCGGTTAATTCTGTGAACACAAATCGTTCGGCGGTAACAAACGGTGCATCGCGTTCGGCATTATCGCGTGCAACCGCGGTGTTTAACGATGTTTCTAAAATTGGTGGCGGATATGCCGCTTGCCGTGATGCTTATGCGACATGTATGGATCAATTCTGTGCCAATGCAAATGATACATATCGCCGTTGTTTTTGTAGTTCGCGCTTTACCGAATTCCGTGATACAGAGGATGCGCTGGACCGTGCAAAAACCCTGTTGATGCAGTTTGAAGATAATAATTTAAACGCGGTGGACAAATCCGTGGCTGAGGTTGACGCCATGTACAGCGCCACTGTGGGCGAAGCGGCAATCAAAAGCGACACCAGTGGCGCGGCTAAAATCTTAGACGAAATTGGCGATTTGTTGTCCGGGAAAAAGGCCAAGAATAATAATGCGTCGTTGGGTTTAATTACAATTGATACATTAACTGGCGAAATTGACGATATTTGGGGTGACAATGGTGATGCTTCTATTTTTTCGTCATCCAACACCACACAAAAATTGTCCGAGATGGAGGGCGAATCGTTATACAACGCATCAAACAATCAATGCGTTGGTATGATTGCTGATAATTGTCAAAGTGATGCCGTGTTGCAAATGGCGCGTTCGTCATACAGTATTATGATTACCCAGGATTGTAATGCATATGAAAAGAAGATTGATAAACAACGCGAATCGGTCAAACAGACTGTTCGGACAGCCGAAAAGTATCTGCGCGAGGCACGATTGGATGAATATCGTTCCCACAACAGCGCGGATGTTAACGAATGTATTGCAAAGGTTAAAGATGCAATTTTGGCTGATACTGCATGTGGTACTGATTATAAACGTTGCCTTGATTACACCGGCAAATACATAAACGCGACAACTGGTGATCCGATTTACACTATTAATTTACATAATTTAACAACTTTGATTCAATTGCCAGACAACAGTGCAGATGTATTAAAGGGTGCTAATACTCAATTCGATAAATTTCTTGATGGGTATCGTGTATACGCAACACGTGCATTGGAAACATGTCGTGACAAGGCAGATACAGTTTGGACTGAATTTAAGCGCAGCGCTTTAATCGAAATTGCCCAGGCCCAAGATGAAAAATTGGAATCTGTAAAGATGTCTTGTGTCAGCACGATAAAAGATTGCTATGACACAATTGGTGGCCAAATCAAAGAATTTGATGACACAACGGCCAAGGCGGCGGGTGCAACCGGCGCTTATGCAGCCAAAGCAATGTGTAAGGAAAAGGTTGCGGCATGTGCGTCGTTATATGGTGGCAATGTAACATGTCAGTTTGATAAAGATGGGAAAATCACAAATGCAAATGCTTGTGGCCTTGGTGCACTATTTAACTTTGTGGACAGTGTTGACGATAACCGTGTAGCAGAGGCATGCGATACCGCGGTTGATAATTATTTGTCTGAACTTTGCACACCAACCAGCGGCACATACAAATATCCGTATGGTTGTCGTTCGGTTACTTTGGGTGACAAAGCACAATTTGATACAATTATAGCGGGCAATGGCAGTACTTTAAAAGATGGTGATGAAAAAACACTGTGGGCACAACTTGGACGATTTGTTTATACGAATTGCACAGCAGGCAAGGACGCTAGTGGCAAAGCGACCATAGACGCCACTGTCGAAAACAAAATCATAACCAAGATGAACAACCTTGAATATGACATGGGGGTTGTTTTATCTGATATCTGTAAAACAATATATGACGGGGCATGGATGACGTCTGTTGCCAGTGGTGACACGGTGGAAGATAAATTCTATGTGACTGTTTTTGGTACTAAGTATAGCGATACAGATAAAACAAAACTTGGTTCAGATTATGGTTATTGTGTTCAACAAACAAAAAAGATTGCGTGCTTGAATTGGAATGCTGGTGAAGAAAATGCTGTGGCAACATGGGATTCAACCAACGAACAATGTGTTTTTACAGATACATGGTATGAAAATCGTTGTACAGATATAGATGGTTATTACGAAAATGGCGTTTGCTATGTTGAATAGTAAGGAAAATAAAAAATGAAAATTCTAAAAACTGCTTTTGTTTCATTAATTATGTTAGCGCCAGGAATCGCATCTGCTGTTGGTGGAAAGGGGGGATCTGCTTCTGCTTCAAAATCTGTTTATTTTGGGAATACAACTACAACAACGAATGTTGATACAGGGCAGAAAAACACATATGCTTCTGCAAAGAACATTAGTAGTGAGGTTATTGCTGCATGGCAGGACGGGGATAAAACAATAGAGCTGAAACGGTGTGTAGGGCATGCTATAACGATAAACCAAAAACAGTATAACGAAGGCTTTGGATCATGTATCGGTGAATCAAGAAAAGATTTGTGCCGTGGCTGGAAAGACGGCAAGGCATCAAAATCACTTAAAAACAATGGTGATGACGGTGTTATGTTAATGATGGTTGCGCGTAAGATTACCGAAACTGGTGCATATTTTTGTCCAACGCAAATAGAAAGCCATAATAAAAATGAAAGCACAAGCACGGTGTATACCGATTATACAGATCTAGCATCGGCAGATCCTGGGGCTTGTGTTTGGTTGTGCAAACCTGGGTATATTGGAAAAGAATGTGAAACCAAAATTCAGGATGATACTGGTTGCGTTTATGAAGATACGACCAAAGTAAATGCTTGGCGTTATGATGATTTTACAATAATGCCCAGTTCCGATATGGAAAATACTATACCGATGTTTGTTGGCGATACCAATGACACATGTAGTTATGGTTCTACACCACAACAACACAATGTTATTTTGGCCATAGACAGATGGGACCCAAATAGTCATGGTGCATTTGTAAGACCGTTTAATATTCGTGCACAACGCAGTGGTTGGGACGACATGTATTCTATTATTGCCGTATCCCCATCAATCAACAGCTATTTACAGTTGGTCTGTCAAAGTGGTTATGAACCAAATAGCACACAGGATAAATGTGTTAAAATAAAACAATGCACCCCAACAGAAGAATCAAAAGACCTAGAAGAAGCACCAGCCAAAGAGTCTGATATTTGTCCAGAATGGAAAGATTCTTTTGATGATTCAATACATGTTTATTACAAGGCTAAGGCAACGGATGATTGTTTTGTATATCGTTGCTTGCAACCGGGTTATGCATTCGTTGACGCAAGAAAAAATAAATGCGCCGCATGTACAGAAGATTTACGAACTGGTGTAGATGCGCTTGGTATGTGTGTAACATGCAAAACAACGCAACGTTTTGATAAAGATTCAAAAACATGCATAGCTTTAAACCCGGTGTCCAAGTCAGATTTGTTGTATGGCAAAGGAAATACAGCTCCAAACGACGATTATAAAAATGATTGTTGGTCAAAATCGACACCGGTGGACTATGTAAAATGTGTAAAAGGTGCCACAGAAAAATAAGAAACCGCCAATATGGCGGTTTTTTGTTTGATAGATTTTTTATACACTGCGGAAATGTTTCCCATGTATATTACAAAAATTTAATCAACACCGTTTAATGTCTTTAACATCTTTAATATCATTTCGCGTTGGTCGTCATTAGGCAAACGCCAATAAAGGTTTATCATCTGTAATGTTTCATTTTTAGCCATTGGGTCATCTGCGCCACCATCGGATACATGTAATGGACGGCGACCACTGCGTGTTTCTTCGGGTGTATTACCCGGTAAACCGCGAAAGAAAAATGATACAGGTGTTTCCAATACCGTGCTTAATTCAAACAAACGCGATGCAGATATGCGATTGCCAGCTGCTTCATACTTTTGTATTTGTTGAAACGATATGCCGCATGCGTCGGCCAAATCTTTCTGGGACAAACCCAACATAATACGCCGTAATTGCAGACGCTGACCAATGTGTTCATCAACCGCTGTTGTGCCAACTCTTCCTTTCATATTTATCACCCTGGGTTGTTTGTTTATACTATGTTCTATTCATACTATTTTTCTTTTTGTTTTGCAATTAAAATATGGTACCATTAAACCGTTGATTGAATGTTGGGGGAAATATGTCCAAGCCGCTTGTTTTATGTATTATGGATGGTGTCGGGGTGTCAAAAGTGCGCGAACACAACGCGGTCGCTTTGGCGAACATGCCCTATTTTAATTCGTTGTTAAATCAATATCCGCACGCATATTTAAACGCATCTGGTGCGGCGGTTGGCTTGCCCGATGGTGTTATGGGTAATAGTGAGGTTGGACACATAACAATCGGTGCCGGTCGCGTGGTTAATCAATTCTTGCGCCGTTTTGAAATGGAAAATTTGCGAACGAACAAAAACCTTAATGAATTTATATCAAATGTGCACGAACACGGTGGTAATGTGCATTTGGCTGGATTGATGTCTGACGGCGATGTTCATGCTGATTTAGATGAAATTATTACTGTTGCGCGATATGTTTTGGATGCGGGTTTACGTGTATATATTCACTTTATTGCAGATGGTCGCGATACCCCGCCAAAAAGCGCAAAAAAATATATCTATGAAATCAAACGCGAATTGGCGGAATACTTTTTGTCGGGGCGTGCTGTATGGGGAACACTAACCGGTCGTTATTACACGATGGACCGCAACAACAATAATGACCGCACAGAAATTGCGTTTAATGCAATCGCGTTATCTATGGCAAAATATACCGCACCAACGATTGATTCTGCACTGGACGATGCATACGGCCGTGGCGAAAGCGACGAATTTATTTATCCAACTGTTATTGACGGCGATGTTGCAATTACCAAGAAAGACGGCTTTGTGTTTGGAAACTATCGTTCCGACCGTGCGCGTCAAATTGTGCGTGCTATATTGGGCATTGGTTGTGAAATGTTGTGTTTTTCCCAGTATGGCGAGGGGTTAAATGATAAATGCCCTGCTTTGCTAGACGATATTGATGTTCCAAACACATTGGGTGATGTTTTGGCAGAAAATGGTTTGTCGCAATTGCGTATTGCAGAAACAGAAAAATATAATCATGTCACATACTTTATGGATGCTGAACGCAATATTGATTTTCCAAATGAACATAAGATTTTAATTCCGTCACCCGATGTTGCAACATTTGATTTAAAACCGGAAATGAGCGCAATTGAAATCACAGATGCGTTGATTCCGCAACTTTCTAAATACGATGTTGTGATTTTGAATTATGCCAACGGCGATATGGTTGGGCATACTGGTAATGAAACGGCGGCTATTACAGCGATGGAAGTACTGGACGAACAATTATCCCGTCTTGTTCCGGCGGTATTAAAACTGGGGGGCGAATTGCTGATAACTGCAGACCATGGTAACGCTGAACAAATGTGGGACGATGAACACAATGCACCACATACCGCACATACAACAAACCCGGTAAATGTTATTTATGTATCGAACAATCCACAACAATTACACGATGGCGGGCTGGCGGATATTGCACCAACAATGTTAAAGATTTTGGGATTGCCACAGCCGGCGGAAATGTCTGGAAAACCGTTATTCTGATTTTTTGCGCCGTTTGGCGAAGAATTCACGTAATAATTTGGCACTTTCGTCTGCGTATTCTGGCAACTGGCGCACCACCGGCAACCACAAGTGCTTGTCGGTATCATAAACGCGTGCGTTAGATAATATGCCGCCGCCCTTTTCATCCGCGGCTGCAAAGAACACATTTTGAATTCGGGCAAGCGAAATGGCTGTTGCACACATTGCACATGGTTCCAGCGATACATAAATATCACAATCGTCCAAAAACTTTACCCCCAGTTTCTTACACGCACGATTTATCGCAACGATTTCCGCATGTAATGTGGGATTATGTTTCTTTTGCACCATATTTTCGCCACGGGCAACAATCTTGCCACCACACACGATTACTGCGCCGATTGGAACATCGTCATGCTTGTATGCTTTTTTTGCCGAAATTATTGCTTGCTTCATAAAACTCATAGTATAAACTTTAATACATGGAATCTAAATTGCAAATAATTTCCGGAAAGTTTAAGGGGCGAAAGTTGGCGTTGCCGCAGTCCGCGCGTCCAACACAAAATCGGGCAAGAATCGCCCTGTTTAATATGCTGGAATCGGGAATTATTGATAACGCTGATAAATTGGTTGTTTGGGACGCGTTTGCTGGTTCTGGCGCATTTGGTATTGAATGTATATCGCGATATAATACAACCGCTATATTTACCGATGTCGCCCCAGAATCAATCGCGACAATACGCAAAAACATAGCCGCAATTTCCGCAGAAAACAGTGCTAAAATTGTTCAAACTGATGCCATTGGTGTAATTCCACAATTCGCCAAAAACGCAAATATGGTATTTGTAGATTCCCCATACGATGTGGCTGAAACCGGGCGTGCATTTGTGAATAAACTGGGACGCACTGTAAAATCCGGCACAATTTTAATCTGGGAACAAGAAGCAAACAATTCGGTTGACCCCAATACAGATGTTTGGGAAGTTTTGCGTGATAAAACATACGGTCGTGCAAGGTTCCTGATTTTACGCAAAAAGTAATTAAAAATTCCTTGATTTTTCGGTAAATCTCCGTCATAATATGCCCCGCACGGCACCCTTGGAGGCCGCGCACAATATAAACAAAGGCTATAAAAAGGATTGAAAATGGCTATTGAAATAAATGCAGAAATTCGCGAACGTGCTGGCAAGGGGGCCTCACGCAGCATCCGCAAAAACAACAATGTTCCAGCGGTGATTTATGGCGAAAAGAAAACCCCTGTCGCAATCGAATTGAACGGTCGCGATTTCGAAACATTGTTAAAAACGCCTGCTTTGCGGACAAAATTGTTTAACATCAAAACACCAAATGGTGTCGAAGATGCGATGTTGATGGATATTCAATATCACCCTGTTTCCGACAAGGTTATTCACGTTGATTTCAAACGCATCAATGTCAAAGAACCTGTTAATGTGGTTGTTCCTGTGGAAGTTATCAATATTGAAACATCCAAAGGTATCAAATTGGGCGGTGTTTTGAACTTTGCTGTGCGTAAGGTTGCATTGCGTGGTTTGGTTCAGAATATTCCAGAAAAAATCGTTATCGATTTAACGAACATAAATATTGGTGAAACAATTCACGGTTCTGATTTGGTATTGCCAGACGGAATTGAATTGGGATTGCACCAGGCAGAATTGGCATTTGCTACAATTGGTGGTAAAATGGCCGAAGAAGCAGATAATAAACAAGCTGCCGCAGCAGCTGCAACTGCAACTGTCGCTGCGCCTGCTGCTGCCAAGAAATAATCATCGATTGTTTCAAATTCAAGCCGCCCGTTTGGGCGGTTTGTTTTTTATAAAAAATTCATTCCTATACCCTTGAAATAGATTTTTATGTCACTATATTTCCGAAGAACAGAAATTGTTAAGGAGTGAAAATATGTCAAAAGTATTAGGTATCGATTTGGGAACGACTAATTCCGCCATGGCGTTCATGGATGGAAACGATCCAAAAATTATCGAAAATGCCGAAGGTCAGCGCACAACACCGTCAATTGTCGCAATCACGGCAAACGGCGAACAATTGGTTGGTATTACTGCTAAAAACCAGGCGGTTACGAACCCAACAAATACAATTTATGAAATCAAGCGTTTGATGGGCATTCGCTATGACAGCGATGCTGCCCGCGAAATTGCAAAACGCGTTCCGTATAAAATTGTCCCGGGTGACAATGGTGATGCCTGGGTTGAAATTGAAGGTAAAAAATATGCTCCATCACAAATATCCGCAATGATTTTGTCTAAATTAAAGAAAGATGCGGAAAATTATTTGGGCGAAACGGTCACAGATGCTGTTATTACAGTTCCTGCGTACTTTAACGATTCTCAACGTCAAGCAACCAAAGACGCTGGACGCATTGCGGGCTTGAATGTTTTGCGTATTGTTAACGAACCAACTGCCGCAGCTTTGGCGTATGGTTTGGATAAAGATAAAGACGGTATTATTGCGGTCTATGACCTTGGTGGTGGAACATTTGATGTTTCCATTTTGGAAATCGTTGATGGCGTGTTTGAGGTTAAATCAACCAATGGTGATACCGCATTGGGTGGTTCTGACTTTGATGCCCGCATATTGAAATATTTGATTGATGAATTCAAGGCGCAAAGTGGCATTGATTTGTCAAACGATAAATTGGCATTGCAACGTTTGAAAGAAGCCGCTGAAAAGGCAAAAATTGAATTGTCGTCAAAGACATCGACCGAAATCAACCTGCCGTATTTGACGGCGGATTCAACTGGTCCAAAACATTTCACAACAACACTTACACGCGCAAAATTGGAATCGTTGGTTGATGATTTAATTCAAAAGACAATCGAACCATGTCGCAAGGCTTTGGCTGATGCTGGTATTGATAAATCTCAGATTAATGAAGTTATCTTGGTTGGTGGTCAAACCCGTATGCCAAAGGTTGTAGAAACGGTTAAAGAATTCTTTGGTCGCGACCCGCACAAGGGTGTTAACCCGGACGAAGTTGTGGCACTGGGTGCCGCGATTCAGGGTGGTGTATTAAAAGGCGATGTCAAAGATGTTTTGTTGCTGGACGTTACACCATTGTCATTGGGCATCGAAACATTGGGTGGCGTGTTTACTCGTTTAATTGATCGTAACACAACAATTCCAACCAAGAAATCCCAGGTGTTTTCAACCGCCGAAGACAACCAATCTGCTGTGACAATTCGCGTATTCCAGGGTGAACGCGACATGGCGGCAGACAACAAATTGTTGGGTCAATTTAATTTGGAAGGTATCGCACCTGCCCCACGTGGTATGCCACAAATTGAAGTATCATTTAACAGGCGATTTCGATTAAATCAGACGGTGGATTATCCGAAGACGAAATCAAGCGTATGGTTGATGAAGCTGCTGCGAATGCCGATGCTGATAAAAAGAAACGTGAATTGGCCGAAGCGCGCAACAACGCCGAAGCTGCCGTGTTTAGCATCGAAAAGTCATTGAAAGAACATGGTGACAAAATAAGTGCCGAAGAAAAGACCGCTATTGAAGATGCAAAAAAAGCATTAAGCGATGAATTGGCCAAGGCAGATGCAACCGCAGAATCACTGAAACAGAAAATGGATGCGTTGACCGAAAAAGCCATGAAGTTGGGCGAAGCGGTATATAAAGCACAACAGGAACAATCTGCACAAAATGCGCCAGAAGATAAAAAAGACGACGGTGCAACCGATGCTGATTTTTCTGAAAAGAAATAATTGGTTGTAAGTTGCAGATTATAGGTTGTTGGCAAAACCGCCCATTTGGGCGGTTTGTTATTGTATATATTATTTGTTGACATTTATATTTTTTGTGCAAAAATACTACTTCGAATAAAAAAGGATTAATAAATGCCAGAAGAAATAAAAAAAGTATGTATTTGTGAAATGCAAAACGGCAAATATATTTGTTTAGCAACTGGAACTGCTGATTGTGCAGTGGCTCAAGCGTTGCAATTAGCGCACCAGGCACACAAAGACATTCAACAACAAGACGTTTTGCAAAAATTTAATTGTACACAATGCTCGCTCTATTATGATTATATAAAACAAAATCAGAAATAATAAAACCGCCCGTTTGGGCAGTTTTTTATTGACATTTAGTGTATTTTTGTTACATTTTTTGCACAAAAAAGAGGTAAAGTATGTCAAAAGCAGTTAGTTTCGCATTAGTAACGCGCATATCTTGGTGTTATATTGCTGACACACAAGAAACAGAATGTACAGTGAAAGTTTCTAATCCAAATATTGGTGAAATAGCGATATCTGGAAGATATAGTATTAACCCTGGCATTATGCCAACACTTGAATGTTGTGCCCATGGCGATGTTGTTAAAATAGGCAGAGATGGTAAGAACAAAAACGACTATACTATTCTGAAAAATTTCAGCGAAGAAAAAAGAATGCGCAACTTTGTAAAAACATATAGAGAAAAACAATTTTCTAAATAAAAACCGCCCGTTTGGGCGGTTTTTACTAACCACTATTTTACTTCCCCGATATAAACACCCATATCATGTGCGATATCTAATAATGGGTCATCTGGTGACACATATGCATTTGATGTGCAAAGTGCCGATATTTTTGGATCGTGCACAGATTCACCCGCATCGGCAAATTCAGCCAATGATACCGTCTTGCATTTTCCATTTTGTTGGGCGACCATCACATAAGTTTCATTGTTTTCAATCGCGTTCAACGCAGTATCAGCCATTGATGTGGCAAGTATTCTGTCTGTGGCGGCTGTATCGCCGGCACGTTGTGTATGTTCAGGAAACGCGGTGCGGTTTGCGATGCCCGCCGCGGTTAATTTGCGTGAAATCATATCAGCTGGTTTTCCAGAATGTCCACGCAGGGTTATCCCCTCACTTACCATCACGATGCCATAATCAGTTGGTGCATTTTGTATATGTTTAACAAGATTATCCACATTAAACTTTATTTCCGGTATTAAAATTGCCGATGCGCCCGCCGCAACGCCGGCATGTAATGCCAATGCACCACAATCGCGCCCCATTGATTGAACAACAAACCAACGATGATGGCTGCGCGCGGTCAACATTAATTGATCACAGAATTTTGTTAATTGTTCCACCGCTGTATCAAAACCAATTGACCGGTCTGTTAATGGAATATCCAAATCAATTGTTTTTGGAACACAAATCAATTGCACATCACGATAAATTGCACGATTTGCCCATGCAAGTGATATGCTGCCGTTTCCACCAATTAAAATTATTGCGTCTAACTTTAATTCTTGTATTGATTTATATAATCGCTTATTAAATTCATCCAATTTACCCTTTTTAGCAGCGGTTTCAAAATTCAATGCATCTGCGCGACCATTGTGCAGAAAACTGCCCGACAGGTGCGCAATTTCGATTGGCAAAACATCGTCGTTCAATTCAATTGCCGCCGGTGGTGTTGCATATAAACC
>CADAHF010000019.1:7856-28869 GCA_902787665.1 uncultured Pseudomonadota bacterium | reverse complement strand
ACAATTAGAAAAATCATAAAAACGGAGTTTGTAAATACGAGTTTTTATAGATTTTTATTATTGCGTATCGAGGAAAGGTCACCCGCAAACTCGAAATGTCAAATCAATCTGGTCACCCGATGTCAATTTAATAAAACACTTGACAGTAATGTAGATTTGTCTAAAATAATCCCTGCTAACAATAAAAGGGGCGTGTTATGGACAAAAACAAAATGAAAAAACTTGCTGAAAGTTTGGCGGATTCTAACCATGTAATCTTGGGTCTTTGTGGCGCAATATTACTGGGGTTGCAATGTGTTGCGCCTATGGATAAAGAAAAATCAGATGCGATGTTCTTTACGGCATTGGTTTTATTGGGGTATTCTACGTTGGTTGGAAGCATTTCATTGAAACACAAAATAAACTCTAAAAAAGAAGCCAAAGCAGACAATGAATTCACAAAACAAAAGCAATTTATTAATCAAAATATCATGAATCAAAAAAATCGTATTAAATGAATAAAAAACGCACCATTTGGTGCGTTTTTTATTCATCCAGAAGGGTCACAGATGAAAATTATCAAATCAATCTGGTCACCCGATGCCGATTTTCACCGCAGCGAAGCAAGGTATGAAAATCGAGCATACAAAGTTCGTGCTTGAACAGAGCCAAGCGTAGCGCAGGCGATTTGTTACGAATGCCGCGCAGGGCAAAGCCCGAGCGAATACGAGAATACACAATTAGAAAAATCATAAAAACGGAGTTTTTTAATACGAGTTTTTATAGATTTTTATTATTGCGTATCGAGGAAAGGTCACCCGCCCCATAAAATTCATAATATCCATCATATTTTGTTTTCTTGATTTATTTTTCATAACGAATTACAATGTCCATTAAATATGGAGGGCAAGGATGAAAATATCTGAAAAATTTAAAAAATTACCGATTGTTTGGGTTATTATTTTGGCGTTTGGTATTGCGCTGGGGGGATTCTTTGTTGGTGACGGTATATATCGTTCTATGGCGCGCCGGACCGTTACGGTAAAGGGTTTGGCGGAAATGGATGTCGTTGCAGACACTGCGATTTGGAACATAAAATTTAATCGTGTTGGTGGCGATTTGGTTTCTGTCCAGGCAGCTATTGATGACGATATTCAAAAAACACGCGAATTTTTGATTAATAATGGTTTCGGCGAAGGCGAATTGCAAAATCTGCGTATAACAGTGCGCGATAAATTCGCCGGTTATAGTGATGCCCAACGTCAGGGCCAAGATTCAAACGACCGTTATGTTATTGAAACTGGTGTTATGGTGCGTTCGTCATCTGTGAATTTGGTGGATGCGGTGTCGCGCAAAATGGGCGACCTGGTGCGCCAGGGTGTTACGGTTACCGAAGATTATGCTGGTCCGGTGTACACATTTAACGGTTTGAACGATATTAAGATTCAAATGATAGAAATGGCGACTAAAAACGCAACCGCCGCGGGTGAACAGTTTGCCAAAGATGCAAACGCAAAACTTGGGAAAATTCAATCTGCGAACCAGGGCGTATTTAGTATCTCGGCCCGCGATCAAACAGAAGCGTGGTCTGACAACGAACGACAGTCAATAAACAAACGCGTTCGTGTCGTCACAACGATTACTTTTTATTTAAGATAAACAAACACCGCCCATTTGGGCGGTTTTTTTATTTATCTGCCTTTATTATTATGCAAAACATTGGCGACATATGAACGACCAAATGCGGTTAATGCATATGTGGCGTTGCCCTTTACGTGACCGTTTTTCAATACGCCAATCGTTTTTAATTCTTCAACTACCTTTGGCTTGTTTAGCTGCTTCAATGCCCCCATATATCCGTATGGGTACTTTTTTATATGTTCCAATACCGTGGCAATGTCTTGTTCGCGTTGTGTGGTCATTTGGCACTCCATTTTTTATCCAGAATATCACCAGATTTGATGTATTCGGGGGTGGTTGATTTTAATTTCTTGCGTGCACGTCGTGCGTATGCTTTTGCATTTTGTTCATCGTTGTTCAAATTATAGTATTCTGCCATCGCCCAATCGGAACGACCATCGCCATCGTCAAAAGTTTGTGCCAATGTCCAGTATGCTAATGGTGTTGGGTCGCTAAGTATCGCTGTGCGTGTTAATTCCGCAGCACGCGCTTTATCGCCCGGTTTATTTCGTTCAACCAATACGATTGCCAATGCTGTTTGAATTTGCGGCGCATCGGGTAATAATTCCAATGATTTTTCGTATGCGTCCACACTGTCGTCATAATGTCCAAATTGAAATTCAATATCGCCCAATAATTCATAGAAATAGGGTGTTTTGGGGTTGCGCGATATAAGTGTGTGCGTGCCAACCCGTGCCGCATCTAAATTGCCACCGCGCATATTTGCAATTGCCCGTGCATAAATTGCATCATCGTTTTTATTGGAATATGGATATTTGGTTAAAACCATATTTGAATTATCCAAATATCCAATCAGTTTTGCGCGTATCAATTCGTATTGTGCCGATTGTTTCGCAATTTTATTTTTATCTTGTTTCGCGATTTTAACATTTGCAATTTTTTCGCGGACATTTTTCAATCGTTCAGCGGTTAATGGGTGATTCACGCGCGATGGGTTAATGCGTGATTCTATTGCAGACGATTTTTCCTGCATTTGTTCGAAAACGGTTATAAACGCATTGGGATCCAGGTCCGCGCGCGTCATTAAATCAACACCCAAATCATCGGCAATGCGTTCTTCGTCGCGCGAAAAAGCCAACATAGATTGTTGTGCCACACCGCCGGCACCCGCCAAAACACCGGCACCCAAACTGGGATTTCCACCCGCAACCATTAACCCAATGCCCAGTGCTTGAATCATCATGGCACGCTTCATCTCTGATTCCATGCGCGATGCCATTTGTGCCATGTGTCCGCCGATTGTGTGCCCCAATTCGTGCGCAACAACGGCCTGAAGCGCGGCGGGCGATTTTATTTGTTTAAGCAGACCGGTATAAACATAAACATCTTCGCCACCCATGACGAATGCATTAAAATCATCATCGTTCACAATATGGACGCGCAAACGTCCATCTGGGATATTTGCCGCTGTTGCAATCGGTGCAATTAATTCAGTAATTAAACTTTCGATTTCCGTATCGTTTATCAATGATACTGCATGCGCTGGCAACGCAATAAATAACGCAACCAAAATCGCAATAATTTTACGCACCGACATTCACCCCACAATCAAATATAGACATTAAATCGCGTGTCCACGCATCTATTTCATTATCCCGTGCCGCACGTGATGCAAGACGGAACAAATCACGATGTTCACGATAATCAACGAAATGATATTGTATCCATCCCGACTGTTTTGTGCCCAACAATTCGCCAACACCGCGCATCATTAAATCTTGTTCGGCGATTGCAAACCCATCATCAGTCTCGCACAAGACATCCAAACGCTTTAATCCGTCACTTGATATGTTGTTGCCATATATCAAAACACAATACGATTGTGTGTTGCCGCGTCCGACACGGCCGCGCAACTGGTGCAGAGCCGCCAAACCGAACCGTTCGGCATTTTCAATTACGATGATTGTTGCAGACGGAACATCAATGCCAACCTCAATCACAGTGGTTGCAACCAATATATTCATATCCGAATTATTATCAGCGAATTTTGCCATTACAGCATCGCGTGTTTTTTTATCCATTTGCCCATGAACCAAACCAACATTTTTAAATATTCGGTTCAGTGATTCATATCGCGTTTGCACAGCGGTCATATCTGTGACTTCAGATTCATCGACCAATGGGCATATCCAAAATACTTTTGCACCATTATCAATTTGCGGACGTATATGAGAAATCAAATCACCAACGCGTGCCATTGGTATTTTTGTTGTCTTGATAGGCAATCGGCCAGCGGGTTTTTCATTAATAACTGAAATATCCATATCGCCATATATAGTCATAGACAATGTGCGCGGAATAGGTGTTGCGGACAGTGCAAGCAAATCGGGGTTGTTACCCTTGGCCCGCAGTGTTTCGCGTTGTGTTACACCAAAACGGTGTTGTTCATCAACAATAACCAGACCCAAATCACGATATTCGACATCGTCTGAAAACAGGGCGTGCGTTCCAACAACCAATTTTGTGCGTCCAGAACGCAGCGATATTAATTTTTCCTTGCGTGATGTACCCTTGTCCCGACCTGTTAAAATATCGCATACGATTCCAATTTTGTCGCACAGTGGTTGAAGTTTCATAAAATGCTGCATGGCAAGTGTATCTGTGGGTGCAAGCAGTGCGGTTTGCGCGCCCGTTTCCGCCATTTTTACCGCCGCCGCCAACGCAACAATTGTTTTGCCAGAACCAACATCGCCCTGGACAAGACGCATCATTGGCACATCGTGCGCCATATCGGTAAAAATTTCATTTATTGTGCGGTTTTGTGCGTCTGTTAATTTAAATGGTAATATTTCGCGCAATTTTGAAATTAAATCATACTTTTTCGGACGTACAATACGGTGATTGGCGGCATCATCGCGCTTACGACGGCTTAACACGATTGCTGATTGATGTGCCAATAATTCCCAATAAGCCAATTTTGCAACATAAGTTGAATTTGGTGCCAAATCATCATTAGATTCTGGAAAATGCACATGGTGTAACGCATCGAAAAATTCGCGTGTTTGGTCGTCTGTACCATTTAGTTTTTCAGGTAATGCGACAAAGATTTGGTCGCGCACATTTGCAAATGTTTTCTGGGTCAGCCCTTCGCCAGATGGATAAATTGCCTGGTTGGTTGGAATTTTTTCCGCATTTTGCATTTCTTCGATAAAGTCAGGGTGATTGATTGTTGGGCGACCCGCAATCATTTCGATTTTGCCGCTGACAATGCGCCATGCGCCAATCGGTAATTTGTTCAGCCAATAATCAAGATAAGATGAATTGAAAAACTGAATCACAACGGAATTTCCCATTTTGTCGGCACATGTAATTTGTGTGGGGCGGCGACGACTACGCCCAAATGTGCCACCAGACCGGTGCGTTTTTACCAATAATGGAATTGTAATTGTATCGCCATGGGTTGTGTCCATCACATTTTCTGTGATGCCACGATTGCGCACAGATGATGGTGCATGTAGCAAAAAGTCCAAAACGCGCCGTCCGCCCAAAACATCACAAAAACGCGCCGCTAACACCGGACCAACCCCGCGAATAAATTGCAGGTCCATATTTAAAAAATCAGTCAATTCCTGTTTCATATAATTAAAATGTAGCCAATTTTATGCACTTGTTCAATTAAATAATTTGATAGAAATTGCGTAACAAAAAAACCGCCCGTGCGGACGGTTTTTATTTTTTATAATTGTATTACTTGTGCATTGCTTTTTTTGCAGCATGCAATTCGGCCTTGGTTACGCAACCATCATGGTCGGCGTCCATTGCAGGTAATTCTTCTAACATTTTTGGACATTTGATTGATTCTGCATTAACACAACCATTTACAAATTCAATGTGCGGTGCACGTTTGTGGTGTAAACAACCACAGAAACAAAAATGTCCAATCAAGATACCCAATATTATACTGCCAGTAAATACGCATGTCAAAATGCAATTTCTTTTGCGTTTTGTGCAGTGGCAATATGGATCTGGCATTGGGATTTCCGCAATAACTGGTTTAACCGCTGCTGCTGGTTTAACGACCTTTTTAACTGCTTTCTTAGCAGTTGTTTTTTTACTTACAGTTTTTTTTGTTGTTTTTGGCATATTTTCCTTCCTTTTTATTTTATGCTGGGGGCATTGTAGGTCATATTATTTTTTATGTCCAGCATAAAATAAAAAAACAAGGTTCCCGATGGGGAACCTTATCTTTTAAATTGAACAAATCAACTTAGTTCAAAGCTTCTTTCAAAGCTTTACCAGGTTTGAACTTTGGCTGGATAGAAGCTGCAATTTTAATTGTAGCACCAGTTTGTGGGTTGCGGCCTGTTGTAGCTTTGCGTTTTGCAGTTGTAAATGTGCCGAAGCCGACCAAGCGAACGTCGCCTTTCTTCTTCAGAACTTTTGTAACTGTGTTGATGAATGCATCAACGCAACCAGCTGCAGTTGCTTTTGTAACGTTGATTTCATTTGCGATTGCTTCAATCAATTGTGCTTTGTTCATTTGTTTCTCCTTTCATAAATTTATTTAAGGTGTGTCCCGCAGATAATAGGCAATGTCTTTGAAATATATTACGCGGTTTCCGTGGTGTTTTTTTATGTCGCGGGCACCAAAATCTTTTATTTCAAGGACATTGCCTGTCCTGCTTGTTCGAATCGTAGAGAATTCCGCCTTTTAAGTCAAGTGCATATTTTCAAAATGTGAAATTTTCTAAAAGTTGACAAAATTAACGCGTATGCACCGCGTCGGCACGAACCGCGCGTGCGCCCGCATCGGTTGCTTCACACAATACCCAATTATCCCCAGCATTTGTAACGGAAACACGACGAAAACCATTGGGTGTAACCAACAACAGCATCACAATTACCAATGCCCAGAACCCCATTTTAGTAAATGCCCAAATGTTTTTAAAAGATTCACGTTTGAATTTGTCTGATAATAAATTTTGATATAATTGCCAGCCCCAACCAAACAATAACAGGACCACAAAAAAGAAAATTGCTGCGATTATATAATTTAAAAATGGCCGTAAACCCATTGCGACCGAATCCCATGTTGAACTGGTATCGGGGCAAACATACAAAACGCGCCCTGCGAAAGATTCCGGAATAGTTTGTGGTGTGATATTGCCAATTTGCATGCCAAAGCTTGCTACGATGACAATCGCAGCCAATATAACAACAGACCACAAAAGACCCTTTTTCATTTGTATGCGTTCCTTTTATATCTGTACATTATATCATATTTTATATGTGTGTTGCAATTTTAGATTGCAAGTGATATTTATTGTGATTAAAATTGCACAAGTAAATTTAAGGAAAAACATATGACATATGATGATATACGCAAAGCTTTTTTAGGTTATTTTGAATCACACGGACATAAAATTGTACCGTCTGCATCACTTATACCAAATGACCCAACACTGTTATTTACTGTGGCTGGTATGGTTCCATGGAAGGGAATTTTGCAAGGGGTCGAACCGGCATTTGCACCACGGGTCGCAGATGTGCAGAAATGTATTCGTGCGGGCGGAAAACATAATGATTTAGAAGATGTTGGTTTTGATGGTCGTCATCATACTTTCTTTGAAATGTTGGGAAATTGGTCTTTTGGCGATTATTTCAAGGAAGAAGCAATTACAATGTCTTGGGAATTGTTGACCAAGGTTTTTGGCCTTGACCCGAATCGTATTGTTGTTACGACACATATCAGTGATGATGAAGCAACGGAAATTTGGAAAAAAATAACGGGCAAAGAAGCAATTCGTCTTGATAAAGATAATTGGTGGTCGGCGGGCGATACTGGTCCATGTGGTCCATGTACCGAAATGCATTATGATATGGGTGCTGATTTGCCGGGCGGTCTGCCTGGGACGCCAGATGAAGACGGTGGTCGTTATGTCGAAATCTGGAACGACGTATTTATGCAATATGATCGTGATGCAAACGGTAATTTGACACCACTGCCAAAACAGAATGTTGATACTGGGGCGGGGCTTGAACGTGTTGCGGCGGTTCTTCAGGACAAGACAGATAATTATGATACTGATTTGTTTGTTGCATTAAAACACGCGGTAAGCGATTTGACTGGTGTGACAGAAACCAAAGAAAATGTTACATCGTTTAAGGTTATTACCGATCATTTGCGTTCAGTTGGTTTTGCTATTGCAGATGGTGTTATCCCATCAAATACTGACCGTGGCTATGTGATTCGCCGAATATTGCGTCGTGCGATGCGTCATGGACAATTATTGGGGCATCGTGGTGCGCTGTTATCAAAACTGTATCCGGCATTGGTGGAACAGATGGGTGCGGCATATCCTGAATTGGCGGCAAATGAAAAGCGCGTTGTCGAAATTATTGAAAACGAGGAAAATTCTTTTGCAGATATGTTGCAAAACGGTATGAAATTGCTGGATAACGAATTGCCGAAAATAAACAATGGTGTTTTGCCGGGCGATGTTGCGTTTAAATTGTTTGATACATACGGTTTTCCGCTTGATTTAACCCAGATGATTTTGCGCGATAAAAACATTTCTGTGGATGTTGCTGGTTTTGAAAAGGCAATGACGGAACAAAAGGAACGTTCGCGTGCCGACACCAAGGGAACGCGCACATTATGGGAATCACAGAACTTGTCTGCAACAGACGATTCTTCGAAATATGCACCAGATGCGACAATGCAATCAAAAGTATTGGCGATTTTGCGGAACGGGGAATTTGTGAAATCTGCAGGTGAGGGCGATGATGTGGAAATTGCGCTGGATAAAACAAATTTCTATGGAACCCAGGGTGGCCAGGTTGGCGATATGGGAACAATTCTGCGTGATGGTGCCACAGTTATGAATGTGGCTGAGGCGGCACGTGTCGACGGTGTTGTTGTGCATAAGGGAACTTTGGTTGCAGATGTTTCTGTTGATGATATTGTGACAACACAAATAAATGAACCAACGCGTCAACAGACTGCGCGTGCGCATACCGCAACACATTTGCTGCAAGCGGCATTACAGCAGGTTTTAAACGAAGATGTCGAACAACGTGGATCCAAGGTTTCGCCTGATTCTGTGCGTTTCGATTTCAGTTTTGGTCGTGCCATGACTGATGACGAGAAAAAAGCTGTCGAAGAATTGGTAAATAAGTGGATTGACGCAGATATGCCAGTTAAACACGAAGAAATGTCTTTGGAAGAAGCCAAGGCAAAGGGCGCCATGGCGTTGTTCAGTGAAAAATATGGTGATACCGTAAAGGTTATTACTGCGGGCGATGTTTCATGCGAATTATGTGGTGGAACACATGTTTATCATACCGGCGAAATTATCCGTGCCAAGATAAACAAGGAAAAATCAATCAGCAGTGGTATTCGCCGTATTACAATGTCTGTTGGAACAATGGCAGAATAGGAAAATAAAAAACCTGACGTTGTGCCAGGTTTTTTATTATTTTGTTCTTTGATTCATAACGTTTAATACATAAGTCTGTATTTTTTCGTTGTTCATTATTTGATTAACGGCACATTGAATTTCAGGGTGTGCATCAAGATGTTCTGATATAATTGCCCGGGCAGCTTCAATGGCGGTACCGTCTATTTCAAAATAACCTTGTGCATCATATGACAACCCAGAAAGCGCCAGTGCGCGCATATATTCCAGTTTTTCTTTTGGCATATTGTTTATGATTAATGCTGCGGCATGCTTTGCACGGTCCGCAGTTTCTTTGGTACAGTGTTCTTGTTCAAATATTTTTTTGAAATAGCCCCTTGCTAGTCTTTTTGCTGTGTTGTTGAAATCTTTTGATAAAACTTCGCGACAATCTTCAAGGGTGATTGACAAGATAAGCAACACAAAAATATCAACAATTATCATTGTTGAAAAGGCCCGTTTCTTTTCTAGTATTTTGTGTTGAATTTGTGTTTTGATTAAATCATTTTTATCAAAATTTCTTATTTTTAATGTCCTGATGCCGAAATTTAATCCGCCGAAGAATATGCCCAAAATTAGACCAAAGATAAGACTGCCAGCCATTCTATCGCGAAATAAGATCTGTTTTATGTAGATGTGCAAATCGTTCGATGTTTTGCGACGTTCTTTGGCATAGTTTTTCAGTGCCAATTTTTCTTCCCGAAAAAAAGTTCGGTCTTGTTTTGTCATTGTTGTATTCTTTGTTATGTTACAGCAAGATTAGCAATGTCAAATAATTTTGTCAATGTTTGTTGTATATTCAAGATGTTACGATTTTTGTTGATTTTGGCGCAAAAATTGGTATTATTCAATGATAGAGAGGTCAATGTTCATTGGACGTTGACAAAAATCCCGATTAAATTTTAATGGGACAAGCCCGCCACCGCAGATTCACTACAAATAAAGATTTTTCTTTATTGGCAATGGATTCAGCGGTGACGAAAATGTTAATAAAAACAAAGGATTATATATGGTAAGATTACATAAACATTCTGCTGATGAAATTAGAAAAGAAACGGCAGAAAAAGCAGACAAAGAAGCTGCAAAACGTGTAAAAAAAGCAAAAAAGATTGCTGATAAGCCGGCGCATGAATCAGATATGAATGATGACAAGGTGTACTTTGTCGCGTTGGGCGGTCTGGAACACATCGGCCAAAATATGTATGTTTATAAATACAAAGGTAAATATTTGGTCGTTGATTGTGGTATGGGTTTTCTGGAAGAAGAAATTGGTGCAGGTGATGTTCAATACTGCGACACAACTTGGCTTGAAAAGCATAAAAAGGATGTTGTTGGCTTTGTTATGACGCATGGTCACGAAGACCACATTGGTGCGTTGAAATTCATTTGGCCAAAGTTTAAAAAGCCAATTTATTGTACTCGTTTTCCAGGCGAAATTATAAAACAAACTTTTGCTGGTTTGGATATCGATTTGAAAGAAGGCAAAGACATTATTATCTTTGACCATCATGGTGCAACATTGAAAATAGACCCATTTGAAGTTGAAACTTTCCATGTGTCGCATTCAATTCCAGAAGCACAAATGTTGATTATCAAAACCCCAGCGGGTAAGGTTTTACATACTGGTGACTGGACATTTAACGATGGTAATCCAGTCGAAGAAACAACGGATTATGCGCGTTTGCGTGAAATTGGCTCAGATCCAAAATTGTTGGCTTGCGCTTGCGATTCAACTGATGCTGATCGTCAAGCACCCCAGGTTACCGAATTACAGGTTCGCGACAGTTTGGCTGAAATTATGCGTAATGCACCGGGTCGTGTAATTGTGACCGGTTATTCACGCAGTATTGCGCGTATGAAAATGTTTGCCGAAGCGGCACACAGTACTGGTCGTATCGCGGCAATCAAAGAACGCAGTAATCCAAACCCAGTTCCGTATGTTGGTTTGCCAGAATTTCGTGAAATGGGCATCGAAATGGGTTATTTAAATGGTGATGATGTTTATCTTTTTGACGAAATCAAAGATTTGCCGGCGGAAAAACAGGCGATTTATTTGACTGGGTCCCAGGGTGAACAGTTTGCTATGTTAACTCGTCTTTGTCGTGGCCATGTAAAAGAAATGAAATTAATGCCGACGGATACGGTCGTGTTTAGTGCGATTATTATTCCGGGTCGTGAACAAGATGTTTCGTTCTTGTATAACAAATTGGCGCGTATGGGTATTAAAACACATACTATATTTGATACCGATAATGTTCATGCCAGTGGACACGCGGGTCGTCCAGAATATGAACGATTCTATGACATGGTTCATCCCCAGGTTTCAATTCCAATGCATGGTGAATATATAACCGAAATGCTGAACGGAAAAATGGCAATGGAACGCGGTGGGGCAAAGCATATGATGGTTGTCCACAATGGTGAAATGATTGCACTGTCCGATGGCAATGAACCGTACGTATGCGAAACAATTGAAACCGGTATGGTCGTGATGGAGGGCGAAACCGAACGCAGTGCCGATGACCAGGTTTATAAAAATCGTCGTAAGATTGCAACAAACGGTGCGGTGTTTGTTACATTGCCGGTGGATAAACGCGGTTTCTTGAAAGGTTCACCAGAGGTTTCCAGTGCTGGTATTTTTGAAACAGACGAAACTGGGTTTATGAAACGTCAAATTCAAATTGAGATAACCAAGGCAATTAACGATTTGACGAAAACAGAACGCAAGAAACAAGAAAACCTTATTCGTGCGGTCCAGGTCGCATCAAACAAGGTTGTGCGTGCATCGCTTGGCGCGGACAAAAAACCACAGTATTGTGTGCACTTTGTGTTGAAATAAAAAACCGCCCAAACGGGCGGTTTTTTATTTTATCGTCTTATCTTGATTTATTCATTTTTGCAAAAGAATAATTCATTTTAAGGTGGTCGGGGTTATATGTCCCGTTCATAATTGCCAAAGTATCTTCCAACAATACTAATTCTTCGTTGGTTGCAATCATGAATACCTTTATCGGACTATCCGGGGTTGTCAATTCTGCTTCTGTGGTTCCCTTGCGACCAATCGCAGAAGCATTTTTTGCCTTGTCCAATTTGATGCCCATTGCATCAAGGTTTTCCAAACAGCGTTCGCGGATATATGTATCGTTTTCGCCACCCCCAGCGGTAAATACGATTGCATCAACTTTGCCATCCAATGTCGCCATATATGCACCGATTGTTTGACGGACACTTAATACCGTTTTATCAAGTGCCAAACGGCATTTGTCGTTGGTTTCCATGTTTTCTTCGACATCACGCAAATCCGAGAATTTGCACATGCCCAACATACCTGATTCTTTGTTAAGGTGTGTTGTTATTTCGTTGGCACTTAATCCCAACTTTTGCATTACATATAACACAGCGCTGGCATCAACATTACCTGGGCGAGTTCCCATAACCAAACCGGTAATTGGGGTGAAGCCCATTGATGTGTCAAAGCATTTACCATTCTTAATAGCAGCAACAGAAGCCCCCGATCCCAAATGAACGGTTATTAAATTGCATTCCGAAGCATCTTTGCCCAACAATGCTGCTGCACGTTTGGAAACATACAAATGTGATGTTCCATGGTATCCATATTTACGAACCTTTAATTGTGAATACCATGCATCTGGCACAGCATAACGGAAAACGTGTTCTGGCATTGTTTGATGAAAAGCATTATCAAACACCGCAACCTGAACAGCATTAGGCATAACCTGAAACGCTGTGTTAATCCCAGACAGTGCAGGCGGGTTGTGCAACGGTGCAATAGGAGAAAATTCCCGTATTTTGTCAATAACATCGTCCGTAATTTTGCATGAAGAAACCAATTTATCGCCACCCAATACAACGCGATGACCAACACCTTTAATTTCATTTGTGTCAATTGATGCCTGGTGCAGCATACCCATAACCTGGTTCAATGCTTCGCCATGATTGCGCATCACAACCATAAGTTCACTTCTTTTACCATCTGGATATTTTTGAGTAATAAAAGAATCTGGTAATCCAATTTTTTCAGCCAATCCGCTTAAAACAACTTGTTTAGTATCAGCATCAAATAATTTATATTTCAGCGATGAAGAACCGCAATTTAACGATAGAACGTAATCCATTAATTTTTCCTTTGTTTCTGTTTAAATTGCGCACAGAATAACATATAGATTTTTACATTTCAACAAGATTATAGGAAAATTTTGTATAGAAAACATTTAAAATCAAGAAGCATATCTGTAATTGTCAATCTGTGATTGAATTTGCCATTGTGCTAAAGTTTGAGTGACATCTTTGCCGTTAATATTACGGGTTTCTTTTTCCAAATTGCGTTTTTGCATTTTAACAGTCGCCAGTTTCCAACTGTGCGTTTTACTGAATGTTTGCAGTGTGTCCCAATATGCCATAAGATTTCTGTAGTTATCAACCTGGGTGTCTTCCCAATTATTAATAGTATGGTCATATCCGTCGGGACCGTGTATATTATTGTTTAATGTATTGTTTTCAATATTCAGATTTTGGTATTCGTTAATATCATCATTAAGATTAGCATATGAATTTTGGGTGTCTTCAAATGTCGTTTTGGCATTATCATAAGCTTGTTTTGCTCCAACATATATTGATATGCCTTGATCGCGTTGTTATAATCGTCACGAATTTGTCTGGCATTACCTAAACGAACAAGGGTATCAGGATCTGCGTTTTTAAATGAGTCAATAAGTTGTTCAAATCTTTGTACCTCGTTTTCAGTATCGGCAATTTCTTGCATTTTGATGTTGTATTCAGGGGTGCCTTTAATCAAACTTTGTAATTCGTTGTTTAGCACAATTAAACGATCCTGGTGCGCTTTCAGGTTTGATGACGCATTTTCTTGTGCTTGTAAAAGAGCAATATCTTGCAGAGATTCGTTATAAATTTGTTCCTTAATCGCTAATGTTTGTTCCAGTCCTTGTAATGTAGATTGTTCGTTGTTCAAATTTTGTTCTGCGGTATTAAGGGCGCTTTGCGCATTGTCCATTAATCTTTTGCGGTTGTTCAGTTCCGTTTGTAGTCCCGGCATATGTGAAGAATTTATTTGTTGCTGTGATTTACCAAGACCCGCGTCAAGTTCTGTTAATCTTGCATTGTTAATATCAATCATCTGTTGGTCTTGATGTTTTTTGCCAAGAATGATTGACTGTTTTTCCGCCTTTTTTTCCTGAATGTATGGCGCCAGTTCCCCTGGAACACCATTAAATTTAGATAAATGTTGCTGATATATATTACGCACAGTCGCGCCCGCACGCCCCACAGCCCGCAATGTAAATCCCAATGCTTGATCTGCGCTTTTGAATATGGCCTTGACCATATCGTTTTTGTTCTGCATCCATGACAATTTTTCATCTGAAAAAATGGTAATACCTTCATTTTTTAACGCATCCATCGTTTTACTGGTGGTAAAACCATATTTACACACAGATAACAATTCAAGTGTTGTTTTTGCTTCATCTATTTTATTTTCTTGGACTGCTTTGACAATCACTTGGGATACAACCTGTTTCAATTTTCTGCCATCTTTGAACGCGTTTTCGTACGAATGCGGAACACGAGATTTAACATCAGACATTGCTTGTTCAAACCATTCAAAATGCTTTTTAGTTGTTGGCGATTTATCAGCAAAACGTTTAAGCAATGCGTCTTTTTTACTAATGATACCGTCAATACCATCAGTTGGTTTGATTTTTTCTTTGTCTATGGCCTTGACAATTTCATATGCGTATGTAGAAAAATATTTACGACTGCCACGCGAAGAGAAAAACTTGCGAAAATACTGCTCGTATGTTTCTTCTTTCCAGTCTTTTATTTTATCTATGACATTTTTTTGCTCTTTGACAAGTGGCGGAACGTAATCTTTGGATTCTTTATCATCATATCCAGTTTGTTTAAGGGCGTCATTAAGTTGTTTGGTGATAATATTCTTAGAATCATATTTGGTGAAATTTTCACGAACGGGTTTATTGGAAACAAGTTCGCTTAATATATCAATATAATTTGTTTTGAATTCGCCAAGTCTTGATGTGTCAACCTTGAACCATTTTTCTGTATCTGGTTCTTTGAATGTGATAGTACTTTGTATAGGCCAATATGACGGATCACCACGATCTTGATATGTCATGACATAATCTATGGCATAAAGCAACCTATCGCGAAATTCGGGGTCGCTATCATATTTTTCTGATTTGATACCGTCAATAAGTTTGTCTATGGAAAAATCATCAGATAATACATTGTTGGCGCGTAATACGATGTTTAAACGTGATTTATTCTTTTCAAGCAGGTCCAGTAAAGCATTAATGTCATCTTTTGCTTCTGGCGTGGCTTTGGAATAATCAAATAATTTATCTTTGCCAAACCATTTGTCCAAAAAGTCGTTTACTGGTTTTACATCCTTGAAATCTTTGCGATTAGCATGCATTTTTTGAAACACACTTTGGACAAGATTATACAGTGCTTCAAAATCTGCATGGTCTGTTAATTCCTCTAATGGTTTGTTCGCAGGCGGTGTGCTGGATGTGTCTATGAAATCTTTTGTCCAACTTTTCATGTGACCGTTAAAGTCATTGTTTTTGCTGTATGTGTCATAGCGTGCACGAACATCTGCGGGCATCAAATCAAAATGTCGTTGGGCGAAAAACTTAAATAAAAAATCTTTTACATCTGCCATAACAACCTCTGTCCAATAATTATAGCGCAAATTTGGTAATTTTTCAACTTTTTACAACATAAAATGTGTTTTTGTGGTATTTTTTCTTGCATTTTGGTTTTTATTATGTCAAAATTTGCCCCGAACCGCCGAAACGATGTGTTTACACTTCGAATTTCGGGGTCCATGGGACCATAGCTCAGTTGGTAGAGCAAATGACTTTTAATCATTGGGTCCAGGGTTCGAGTCCCTGTGGTCCCACCACAAATTCACCTCGCGCAGTGCGGGGTATTTTTTTTGATTTTTTGTATTTGTTGGTTTATCATCTTGTTATGCAAAAGTATATTGATGCACATTGTCATATTTTGTCTGATGAAAGTATTTGGCCCGCTGTTGCGTGTGGGGTGGGGCAATTTGTAGTAAATGCGACAACCCCGGACGATTGGGGTAAAATTGTTGAAGTATCCAATCGCGATAACCGTATTTGTGGCGCAATCGGTGTCCATCCATGGTATGTGTCTGGTTGGAACGACGGGGTGGAAACGCAGATGAGCGAATTGTTGAAAAACAACCCCAGATTAATGATCGGGGAAATCGGATTGGATAAAAATCATCCTGATTTAGATTTGCAAGAATCTGTTTTTATGCGTCAGTTGCAAATTGCACATGATTTTGGACGGATTGCACATATTCACTGTGTGGGCGCTTGGGGAAAAATGATGGACATTCTGCGCGGGCGCGATTTACCACCAGCAATGGTGTTTCATTGTTTTTCAGGTGCGCCAGAATTAGCGCCAGAATTGGTGAAACTGGGTGCATTTTTTTCATTTGGTTGTGGCATTTGTGATGAAAAACACATAAAAATGCGTGATGTGGTTGCAAGTGTACCAGAAAATCGTATTTTGGTCGAAAGTGATGCGCCCGATGGCGCTATGCCGGACAAAATACCGGAAATAGTTGCAGAAATTGCAAAACTTCGTAATGTTGAATTTGAACAAATGGCGGATATAATTTATAACAACACAATGGGGTTATTAAATGGCGGAAAGATTTAATCGTATTAAGGCATTGTTGGGCGATGATGCGATGACTAAATTGAAAAACGCAACGGTTATGGTTGTTGGCTGTGGTGCGGTTGGTTCCTTTGCAGTTGAATCACTTGCCCGCAGTGGCGTTGGCCACATTGTTTTGGTAGATTTTGATACGGTTGAAGAATCAAATATAAATCGGCAACTGTTTGCGCTGGAATCAACGGTTGGGCAACCCAAGGTTGATGTCGCCGCTGCACGAATTCACGATATAAATTCAGATTCTGATGTAGTTGCGATAAAAACTTTCTTTGATAACAAAACAGAAATAGATATTAAGCCCGACTTTGTAATCGATGCGATTGATACGGTTGATTCCAAAATTGCACTTTATAAATGGTGTGTGGCACATGGGGTGCCTTTTGCCGCCAGTATGGGAGCTGCACTTAAAACAGATGTTTCAAAAATTCAAGTTGCAAAAATATCAAAAACATCTGTTTGCCCACTGGCTGCGCGTGTGCGAAAAATGGCGCGCGATGCAAAATTGCCTGATTTTCCAGTTGTGTTTTCTACTGAACCTGCGAACAAGTCGGCGGCGACCCTGGGTCGTGTTTTTGGATCAATCGTAACGGTGACGGGTTCGTTTGGTCTGCGTCTGGCCGATGTTGCAATTAGGCATATTATTGATAAAAAATAGACAGTGTTATTGCGGCAATTTGTTCCTGTATATATGTGTAAAAATAGTGATTTTATTAGGGTAAGAACCTTTTCCTAAATGTCTTATTCTGTTTGCGTGTGGTTTTGAAAACGGTTATAATGTGCGTGTCTGATATCCAGACAATACAAACCGTAAAAGGAGAAAAAACAGATGAGAGGACTTACGCATTATATACTTGTTCCATTGATGTTCATTGGCGCCCTGAACTGGGGGCTGATTGGAATCTTTGGATTTGATTTAGTGGCATTTTTGTTCGGGCCGGCGACATTGTTGTCAAACATTGTTTACAGCTTGATTGGAATTGCCGCTGTTGCATGGTTGATAATCATTTGGATTGACCGTCCAACAGAAAGAAGATAATAACAAAAAACAAACGTTTTCATGTCAATCGCCCCAGGTAAATCGGGGCGTTTTTTGTGTTTCTACTTTAAGTTGAATAAAATCCTATGTTTTTTGTGTGTTGTGTCGTTTTTTTTGCACCCTTGTTCTTTTTCGTTTGTTAAATTGTTTTTATATAAAATACTTGCTTTTGCCAATGTTTAGTGTAAGCATTTACATACTGTATTAGCAAAAAAAGATTATAACTGTTTTTATAATCGTTTGCATGAGTGATAACCCAGGAATTGTTCAGAGGTGTTGTATGAAAATAATAATTCAAGCAGGTGGTATGGGAACTAGAATGCAGGAATTAACCCATGTTAAACCCAAGGTTTTAGTTTCTGCTAAATATATGCCGATTATATTTCATATGTTCAAAAAATATCCCAAAGACGAATTTGTCATAATTGGTGATTACAAATTTGATGTTTTGGACAGATATTTGGCAACATTTGCAAAAGATGTTAATTACATATTGTTGAAATCCACGACCAAAGGCAATGCTGCGGGAATTAAAGAAGCGGTTGAGTATATACCAGACAATGAACCGTTCATGATAGTTTGGTCTGATATAATTTTATCAGAAAACTTTAATATAAATGAAATTCCATCTGGGTGTCAGGTTGGCGTTGTAGATTTTCCCTGCTCGTGGAGTATTAAAGAAGGCAAATTAGTTCACGAATCAATTCCTGGTATGGGGGTTGGCGGTCTGTATGTGTTTGATAATAAATCATATTTTGATGATTTTCCAACAGAAGGATCATTTACAACCTGGTTGGCAAATAAGGGAATCCCATTACACCCGATTTCATTGATGGGCAGTATAGATGTTGGTACGCTGGAAGCGTATAAGGCATTAAATTCAACGGCAAATCGTTGTCGCCCGTACAACAAAATAGAATTCATAGATGGCAAAGTCGTAAAAACAGGCTTGACACCTGATGCGGTGAAACTTATCCAGCGCGAAGTTGAATGGTATGACAAAATGAATCAATATGGATTCCATGCTGTTCCAAAGATTTATGCATCTGACCCGTTGACTATGGAAATTATTAAGGGTAAAAATATCTTTTTGACAGAAATGGATGATACCAAGAAAAAAGAGACCATTGATAAAATGGTTGATGCGTTATCTACAATGCATGGTTATGAAAAAGCACCGGCGTCTGCATGGGATTTATATACAGAATATTTCAAGAAAACGATACATCGTCTGCAATCGATTATGTATGCAATACCGTTTGCGTTCGATGAAACAATCAATATCAATGGAAAAAAGTGCAAAAATGTTCTTTATCATCCGCATTTATTAAGATGTGCCGTATTAAACAATTTAATGCATACATATTACGGTCCAATTCATGGTGATTGTCAGTTAACAAACACGATGATTGATGAAAACGGCAAAATCTTCTTTATTGATGCGCGTGGATATTTTGGCAAAAGCAAGATTTTGGGCGATATTCGCTATGACTGGGCCAAGGTATATTATGCTGTATCGGGTAATTTTGATCAATTTAATGTGAAAAATTTTGATTTTGATATCAAGGAAGATAGGGTTGAGTTTAATATTCACAGTGGTGGTTGGGAACATTTAACAGAATACTTTTTAAATTTGATTCCGAAAACCGAAGCGAATATCAAAGAAATCAAATTGATTCACGCAATTATTTGGTTGTCGTTGGCATCACATGCATGGGAAGATTTTGATTCTATGTGTATCGCCTTTTATAACGGCACACTTTTATTCAATGAATGGTTAGAGGAGTACGGTGATGTCAAATAAAGAATTACGTTTATCACCGCTTGGACATACATGGGTTTTGGATTTTGATGGCACTTTGGTTCGTCATAATGGGTACAAAGATGGCATCACAAATACGGATGAATGGTTGCCAGGTGCGCTGGATTTCTTGCATTCTATACCCGACGAAGATTATGTTTTGTTTCTAACTGCACGTGAAGACGAACCAGATGTTCGCCAACGTACCATTGATTTTATAAAAGCTGCGAATGTTCGGTTTGATGATATCAAATTCGGTATGCCGATGGGCGAAAGAATTTTGATAAACGACAACAAGCCCTCTGGTCTTGTGTGTTCTCTTGCGGTTACGCCGGAACGCAACCAGGGATTAGAAGAATTTAAAGTAACAATAGACGAAAATTTATAAATAAGGGGGTTTTTATGCAAATTTTGAAACCGATAGTTCATGAAACAATATGGGGCGGAAGTAAATTAACACCATATTCTGGGTCTGATTGTCAAAAAATAGGGCATTTGTATTCTGCTATTGATACAGAACAATTCAGAAACGAATTTGTGACAGGACCAAACAAAGGTAAAAATTTGCACGAATGGTTCTTGGAAAATCGCGCCAAATATGGTTTGGAAAAATATGTAGAATTGCCAATTTTGATGGCATTGGTAGAGGCAGACGATAATTTATCTATCCAGGTTCATCCAAATGATGAAATGGCCCAGAAACTGGAAAACAAGTCATTTGGAAAAAATGAATCATTTTATACTTTGATTGCCCCAACATGCGGAAAAATGTATAACGGATGCAAAGCAAAATCTGTTGAAGAAATGAAACAGAAAATCGCGGATGGCAAAATAGACGAAACATTGGATATGATGCCTTGTGAAGCTGGCGATTATACATACGTTGTTGGTGGAACATTACATGCGGCAACCGCTGGATCTTTGCATTTTGAAATTGAGGAAAACAGCGAATATACATACCGTTTTTATGATTTTGATCGTGTTGATAAAAATGGCAACAAACGTCCATTACAACTGGAAAAAGCATTGGCTTGTTTGGATGTAACAAAAAAATCAAAGGCCGGTAAATATGGTGATGAACCAATTGTGGAACGCATGTATTCAACACAGTTAATCAAAGGTCGTGATACGTTTACAAACATTGGCGATATGTTTGCATTTGCAGTCATGTTACGTGGTGAAAAAATAATTGATGGTGTTCGTGTAATGCCAGGAACAGCGATTTTATTAGATGAAAACGAAACACTGGATGTTTCAGATTGCGAATTTATGATAGCAAAACCACTGCGAGGATAATATATGGTAAAACTGTGTCCGTCTTTGATGTGTGCA
>CADAHF010000019.1:0-7851 GCA_902787665.1 uncultured Pseudomonadota bacterium | reverse complement strand
ATGGATGCCGCGGGTGTTGATGAATATCATATGGATATTATGGACGGCGAATTTGTGCCAAATTTTGCGTTGTCATGGTTAGATTTTGCAACTATACGTAAAATGACCAAAACATCAATGGATGCGCATTTAATGGTAAAAAATCCGTCTGTCCATTTACCTTATGCCTTTAAATATGGGGCAAACGTCATTTATGTTCACTATGAATCTGGAAATGTGGAAAATTATCTGCGTGAAATTCGGGCAAATGGTCGTCGTGCTGGTCTTGCGATAAATCCAGAAACACAAATTGATGCGATTTCTGGGTTGTTGACGCGTATTGATTCGCTTTTGGTTTTGCGTGTTCATCCTGGGTTTGCGGGTCAAAGTGCGGTACCAGCGGTTGAGGATAAAATTGCAAAATTGGTATCAATGCCAAATCGCCAATTTACAATCAAACTGGATGGACATGTTGGTTGTGATGTTGTGAAAAAGTGGTCAGCGCGTGGGGTTGAAGAATTTGTGTGCGGAACGGCAAGTGGAATGTTTGGTCCAAAACGTAATGGTCGAACATATATGCAAATAATTCAAGAATTAAGACAAAGGTAACAATATGTTTAAATGGTTATATGAAAAAATTGAAATTTTTAAAGAACGGGAAATCAGAATTTTTGGTGTTCCGGTGGTTCAATACGGCCAAAGAACATTACTTGGCGGTGTCAAAGAAAGATATTTTCGTATTTTCCATAAATCTTTGGAACACCAATTTTTAGACTATATTTTGTCTTTTATTCCAAAGGAACACGATTATATTTTCCTGATAAGATGTAATGGGCTGGGTGAAAATTATTTACTAAATTTCATGATTGATGAAATGATTCAAAAAAAAGGTATAAAAAATCCATGTTTTGTTTCCCATCGTGATGTTTATCGTGATTTGTTTGCCATGTGGAACGATATTCCTTTTTATAAAGATCCATCTCTTTCTTTAAAACACTGGAATGAAATTCTTTTACATCCAGTATATCGATATAAAGGTAAAACATTTTATGTATATCATACGACGCTTAAAGAATCTCAAAATTTTTTAGCTTTGAATTTTGCACCAAATTCTGATGCTCATTATATTGAACATGTTATAAAACGATCTGGATGCAAGATTCAATATAAAAAACCAAGAATTTCTGATGATGTGATTACAAGTATTAACGAAAAAACCAAAACACTTAATAAGAAAAAATTTGTATTTTTTGTTCCAGAAGCAAAGGGGACTAAACTTCTTCCTGAAAGTTTTTGGAAAGATTTGGCAGAAAATTTTATTAAAAAAGGTTATGACGTATTTGTAAATACTGCTGATGGTATTTGTAATTATGGAAAATCTGCAAAAACATCATTGGCAGAAATGTATTATTTGGCATCTTTGTCCAAGGCGATTGTTTCAATTCGTTGTGGAATTACTGAAATATTAAGTCCGTTATCTGTACCTAAACATGTTTTATATACTCATTATAGATGTGAAGATGTTTCTGCAGAACAAATTTTGCGATTAACAACAATAAAAAAATATCCAGCGGTTAAAGAAAAAACAGTATTTGAATATAATACCGAAGGTGAAGATATGGATAAAATTTCAAAAACCATTATCAAAGGGGTTACCAAATGATTATTATTTCAAATAAATCTTTTAAAGATGGTAAAAAGAGCGTCAGTTTTTTGGGTAAGTTCTTTGTCAAAGAAACCTTTAAAGGACGCACAAAAATAAAAATCTTTGGTCATAAGATATTTTCCAGAACAAACCGTAATTTAAGATTGTTAAATGATTTAAAAGAAAGGGTTGATTTTTTAACTTGTGAACAAAAAGTAAGAACAAATAGTTTGTTGCGTGAATTGTCGGCAAATTATTTGTCACAGACAATCGCAAATCAGCATCAGAAAATTTTTCCAAAATATAAAAATAAGGAAAAAGGTGGTACAGCAGTAGTGGTGGCAACAGGCCCAACATTGGCTGCATATACACCGATAAAAAATGCTGTTCATATAGGGGTAAATTCCACAGCAAAAACCAATATCCCATTAAAGTATTGGTTTGCAACAGATATCATTGCAATTGAAACATTTATTGATAAATTAGTAAAACTTAAATGTAATAAATTTGTTGGTATTTGCGCAAATCCTTTTTCTTGGAAAGAAAGTTATAAAGCGTCAGCATTAAACGATCATCCACGAATAATTCCAGATTCTGTTATTGAAAAAATACATGCTAATAAGTTTTATTTCAAAACAAATTTAAGGGAAATTTCAAGAAACATTGAATTAGAACCTTTTTACAATCTGTGCAGTTGCGTTTTTTCGGCAGTTACATTTGCTGTATACCTTGGTGTTAAACGAATATATTTGGTCGGGTGTGACAGTGCAAATAATGGTTATTTTGACGACCGAAAACAAACAGGTGATTTTAAGGCAGATAATATTGTTAAAGATTGGCATCTTTTTGCAGAATCTTTGAAATTATTTTATCCAGATATAGAAATTGTGTCTATCAATCCCGTTGGTTTGCGTGGTTTATTCAAAGATGTGTACACAAAAGAATATTTAAAAGCAAATCCTGAATTGAGAGAAGAATTGGGTAAAAATATCGAGATATTAAATGAAAAACCAGATAAGAAAAAAACTAAACGTAAATAAGGAGTATGGTTATGAAAGTCACAGCATTTATTCCGATGAAACTTAATAATGAAAGAACACCTGGAAAAAACACTAAACCTTTTAGTGATGGGACACCATTGTGTCACTTTGTACAAAAAGCACTTTTACAAGTTCCAGAAGTGGATGAAATTATCGCGTTTTGTAGTAACGAAAAAATCAAAGATTATTTGTTGCCAGGGGTAAAATTTCTTAAAAGACCAGAAACATTGGATACAAAAGAAACATTGTGTGGTGATATAATCCGAACATTCTTAGGAATGCATGATGCGGATATTTATGTAATGTCACATGCAACAAGTCCTTTTATTAAACCAGAAAGATTTTCTGCATGCATAAATGCTGTAAAATCTAAACAGTACGATTCTGCGTTTGCGTGTAAGAAATTATCTAATTTTATTTGGTACAATGGCAAACCGTTAAATTTTAGCTTGGATAAAGCCCCAAGAACTCAAGATATGGAACCTGCATATTGCGAGCTTTCTACCCCATATGTTTTCACGCGTGATGTATTTAATAAATACCATGGCAGAACTGGGGAAAATCCTTTTATGTGTGAATGCTCGGAAATAGAGAGTATTGACGTTGATTATCCAGAAGATTTTGTGTTGGCAGATATTGTTTATACGCATTTAATAAAAGGCAGATAATAATGATTAAAATACTAGATTGTACTTTGCGTGATGGTGGACATGTAATTGGTTGTAACTTTGGTAACCAAACGATTCACCACATTGTTGCTGCATTGGAAAGAAGCAGTTGTGATGTCGTTGAACTTGGTTTTTTAATGGACAAGGAATACAATCCAAATTATTCGATTTTTAATAACACAAAACAGGCTTCACAATTTGTAATTCCGTCAAAAAATACAGAATATTGTTTAATGGTTCAAGAAGATCAATATGATCTAAGACAACTTGAAGATTGTGATGGAAGCATTCAAAATATTCGTGTCTCGTTCCATACGTATGACAAAACAGAAGGTCTAGAATGTGCAAGAATAGTGAAAGAAAAGGGATATAAAACACATATAAATCCGATTAACTTTGTTGGATATTCACAAAATGAAATGCTTGATATGATTGAAAAAGTTAATATTTTGCAACCTGATACTTTTTCAATCGTTGATTCTTTTGGGTCTTTGTTATACCCACAGCTGAACGAAATAAACGACATAATAGATAAGTATCTAGATAAAAATATTTCGGTTGGGTTACATTTACACGAAAACTTGGCTTCGTCGTTTGTATTGGCTCAACATTTTATACATAATAATAAAGATAAAAGGAATATTTCGGTGGATGCCTGTATAGACGGTATGGGCAAGATTCCTGGAAATATGCCGATAGAATTAATAATGAATTATGCTAATAAATATTTGGGTAAAAATTATGATGAATCTCAGTTAATGGGGGTTAATATGGAATACATTGCACCTATTAAGACAAAGTTTAGATGGGGATATGATTTGCCTTTTGCAATAGCTGCACAAAGAAACATACATCGTTCATATGCCGCCTTTGCATTAGACAATAAATTACAGCTTGATGAAATATACAGATTCTTGCATATGTTGTCTGATGAACAAAAGTCTATATTTAACATGGATTATGCGTATGAAACCCTAAAGAAACTAAAGTAAGGTAGCCTAATGTACTACAAATATGTGATATGGGATATTGATGGTACGTTGTTAAACACCACAGAAGGGGTTGTCGGGGCAGTTAATGATACTTTTAGAAAAGAAAAATTGCCTTTGTTAACTCCTTTACAAGAAAAAATATTAATGGGTTCGCCAAAAATTCAAGAAGCTTTTATAAATTTATATGATGTAGATTTTGAACAGGCTTTAATATTGGCTAATAAATATCGAGAAATTTATAAAGATAAATATCTGTTAAAAGCAAGCGAATATGACGGAATTTCTGATATAATGACATCCCTTGTAAAGCATGGTATTATTCAATCAATAGTTACTAATAAGAGAGAGGATTATGCCATCACAATTTGTCGACACTTTAATTTTCATAAATATTGTTCCCCGATTTTAGGTTCAGATGGAACCCCAAAAGCTGAAAAAAGCGAAAGAATTCTTAAGTGCTTGGAACTGCTTAAAGTATCTGATAAAAAACAGGCAGTTATGGTTGGCGATACACTAGGGGACAAGACGGCAGCAGAACACGCTGGAATTGATTTCATCGGTGTGAATTATGGTTTTGGTTTTAAAAATATTAAAGGTTATGCGAATAGTCCTATTGAGATTTTAGATTTATTACGGTCTAAAAAAATTAAGGTGTTATAAAGCAGCCCAAACAAGTCGTAAAAATATGAATCAAAACAGATAGAAGGATGGAATATGAGATATTATTTTGGTGATGCTTGTAATTTTTATAACGGCATAACAAAGTTGTGCAAAAAAGACGAATATAACCTTGTGTTGCACAAACATTTGGGTGACGTTTTTTATGCGATTGCTGCAAAACCATTCTTTGAAGCGCAATATAATGCACCATTACATTTTATCGTGCGCCCGCAACATGAATTTTTAATGAAAATGTTCGGGGTTAAAAATTATTCTGTATATGATTTGGATGCGTTGGTAAAGAATAACAAGCAACTTCAAGAAACATACACCATAAAAACTAAGCGCAGTACACGTGTTGATGTGTTGGATAATCTTACTTTCCAAGCAGTGTTTTCTGGAGTGCCTGTCCAAAAAGGGGTGCCATTCGTTTGTGAAAACTTGATAAATGATTTTCTGTCTTATGATGATTATTGGTGTTATAGGTGGTTGGAAAACATGGGGCTGGATAAAGGTGTAAAATTCTTGTTGCCAAAACACAATTTAGAGTTATCAAAATCTGCCCAAAAAGAACTGAAAAAAATTGCACCATTGGACAAAATTGTTCTTTTTGCACCCGAAGCAGCAACTTTTCCTGAGTTCGCGCCAGACTTTTGGAATATTATTGCTGACAAAATGCACAAGAAAGGGTATAAAATCATTGTCAATAGTAAAAAATACAAGATAAATCATGGTATTTCTGCATTTGATTTGAATTTGTCTTTACAAGATATTGTCGCGTTAGGGTTAAATTGCGCATATGTTTTTGCTTTGCGTTCTGGACTTTGCGATGTTTTGGTTGGTGCAGGCAGCCGTTTATATGCATTCTATCCTGCCCAGGGGCGACGCGAGATGTTTTCATTAACCAAACCTTTCGCAATAAATACTGGTATTAATGAAATTCAGATATGGAATTGGAAAATAGGCAAAGTTGTTTGTGAAGGGATAGATTTTACCTCAAAGTTGCAAACATTTATTGATGGTTTGCATAAGAGGTATTATCTGGAAACAATGAAAAGATTGTTTTCGTTTGGATATCGCAAAGCATCGCATGCTTTTTGGCGTAATCTCATGCGCGATTTGGCTGGTGTATCTCGTGTGTTTCTAGAAAATAATACGCAAAATCCAAAGCCAGAAATAAATAAAAACATAAAATATTTATACAGTAAAACAGTTAGAAAATTTTCTTGGGCCACGGAAACAAAATGGGCTTTCTTGTCTGGTTTGCTGACATTGAAAAAAGACACACGTGGTACACAAATATTACGTGTTTGTGGAATAGTGCTATACAGCAAAAAAAATCAAAATGGTTTTAGAATATCACGGCTGTTTTCAATACCGTTCCATAAAATAGATTTAAAGCAGAAATTGCTACACAAGATTACTGAAAAAGTGAACGGTGTTCACGATGACATTTACATAGTAAAACACAATATTGGGGAAACATATATATATCTTACACATTTACAACAATGGATTAAGAAGAATAAATCAAAAAATCCTGTGATTGTTGTATGGAAACCAGAATATATACCTTTGTATAAAATGTTTGTGCCACACAATATTGCATTACAATATATACGTCTATCGCAACAAGATTTACACGAATTGTTTACTGATTATATAATGGAACATAATGGTAAAAGGGTATTTTGTGCTTGTCCTGATATTCTAAAAAATATTATTAACGTCAGAAAAACGGATAAAAACGTAAATTTTTATAATTATATATGTAATGATTTTTCTATTGGTAAATCAGATACATTAACAAAACCAACTGTTCCACAACATGTTCAAGATTCTATAAAGAATAAATGCGCAGCATATTTTAAGCGTCCTTTTGTTATTGTTATGCCTAATGCTAATTCTTTACAGGCGTTGCCCGCGAACTTTTGGAATCAAATGATACAAAAATTGAATGCGAATGGATACGATGTGTTTGTAAATACTCATAGTGCATTAAAAGGAAATATTGATGAAATTAAATTGGTCGGGACGGTTTTCTTTGATTGTGACATACCAGAATTATACGAATTAGTAACGCATTCCGCGGGGGTAATCACATTAGCTTCTGGATTAGCTGTTTTGTTGACATCTGTAGGTAAAAAAATGGATTTGATTTATACGGATTATGTAATATCAAATTTACGTGTTGATGCCAAACAAATGAAAGACATTTATTCGGTACGTCATTTGCCAAATGTTAAATCTGATATTGTTCAAGAATATGATGCGAATTTATATACAGAAAAACAATTACTTGAGTTAATAATTAAACGATACAAAAAAAATTAAATACCCGCACCTTGTTACCAAGATGCGGATATGGTTGTTATTTCATAATTTGTGTTTGCAATAACTCTCTGGTTAAAGTTTGATATTATTATTTGGTCACAATCCCCAATTCAACCAGTTAACTTTCAAGATTATAATAGTTGGTTATTTGTAACGGCCAGGCGATTAATAATTTATCAATTATGCCTGCTGTCATATTAGTCGTGCCGACTTGGTAATAACCGCCAGTGTCAATTATATTGGATGCTTTATTATATGATATAGATGATGAAATAACCATGGTTCCATCGGTGTGCAAAAATACTGGTATATTTGTACCTGTTAAATTTTGTTCGTGTGTAATAACAGATGTGACTTTGTGTTTTGTATTTTTTAATGTGCCATTTGTGTTGCGACCATCGGGTACCAGACTTTTAACCCCAGGCAACACAAACACTGTTGAACCGATATAACCAAAGCCGTTAAATACTTGGTCGATGCTTGATATTACGCCGCCAGATACGGTAACAATAGCAATAGGTAATGATGCTTGT
>CADAHF010000018.1 GCA_902787665.1 uncultured Pseudomonadota bacterium | reverse complement strand
ATTTTAAATCTGGAAATTCTGCCCGCAGAGATGCACGTAATTGTTCGCCCGCATCTTTACGCATTTTGGAAAGTTTTAATGCATTATCGTTGAAATTTTTGCATGTTTTGGCAACAATATCGCCCTGTTTCTTTAATTCCGCATCAGAGTTATCAATTACAGCCAGTTGCTGAGCCATTTCCAATAGTTTCTGCGGCAATTCATCGGGCACAACACGATGTTTGCGCGCTGCTGCACGAATTGCAAAAAGACGTTCTTCAATTGAATCAATACTGTTTGTATCCATTTCATCTGGCGCCAAGTGTTGCGATATGGTCGCCAAGTTATCCGCAATTTCGTATAATTGTTCAATTTGATTGGTATATGGATTTGGTTCGGTCTTTACACGTTCCAAGATATGCGCGACATCAAACACCATTGAATCAAGCGAACGCCCATTTGGCGAAAACGCTGCAACGGCATCGGATACAATCGCTGCGTTTTTTTCGGCATTCATAATCGCCGCTCGTTTATCTGCCAATTCGCCCTCTTCACCCGGTTTTACATCCAATGCACGCAATTCCGCGACATTGTGTTCCAAAAATTCGCGCTCGTCGGCGGCACGCGCGACAATATCTTGCAATTCGTGTAATTTTAATTCCGCCGCATGATATTCAGCATATGCCGCACGCGTATTAGATAACATTTCTGTAAACCCGGAAATATGATTTGCAGCAAATTCATCCAATGCAGTTAGATGGGTTGTTTGGTCAAGCAAACGATGGTTTGCAAACTGACCATGAATTTCAACCAACGCATCACCAACCATATGCAAAACACGGACAGACACAGGTTCGTCGTTTATCCATGCGCGACTTTTTCCATCGGTGCTTAATGTACGACGTAAAACAAGCCTGTCATCTGCAACAATACCGCTTTCATTTAATATTTCACGCACCGAATTTGGTACACAATCAAATTCTGCAGAAACAGTTGCTATATCACAACCGTGTCGTATTAAACCAACATCAGAACGCGCGCCCAAAGCAAGAGCCAACGCATCAAGCAATATACTTTTCCCTGCACCTGTTTCCCCAGTGAACACATTTAATCCCGCACCGAAGTTCAGGTTCAGTTTTTCGATTAAAACAATATTTGAAATATTTAATGCGACTAACATGCCGAAATTATAGCCAATTTTTACCGCACAATTCAAGGTTTTTATATACTTTCCAGCGACCAATCGTGCAACCACAAAATGTAACCACAAACAGCATATTTTGGATATATTTTTTTGATAATCGAAACATATTCTCGCACCTGAGCCACGTAATTTGTGTAAAATGCGTCTTTATCTATATCCGTTTTATAATCAAGAATATGAACAACCTTATTTTTATCGTCAACAACCATACGATCAATACGACGACTGATAAATTTACCATTTATTACCGCCGCGATAGGAACCTCAACCCGCGCATTTTCGTCAAAAAACATTAATAGTTCTGGGCGTTTGTTTATGTTTTTTATTATGTCTGTATCACCGACAAGTGTGCCATTTTCCATACGTACAGCCCGCATTTTGCCGTGTGTCACACTGCCGTTCTCGGTTGCATATTTTGTATTATCGTATTCTTTCAATATTCCACGCAATGTATCAGCCATGAATAATCCTTATTTTTTCATCATCACATTGTGCACCATCAATTGTACTAAGCGTTCGCCACAACATCGCATGCCACGACATTTCATTTGCATTTTTATTTGGTGTATATCCATAAATGTACAATTCATCACGTGCTCGCGTCATCGCAACATACAGCAAACGATAATATTCTTCCATCCGCAAATTCATCAAAGCATCTGCGGCAACATTACTATTTTCTGTTGCATTATTGCTGGACATCAACCAAATCCATGGCGTTGGCAACATTGGGTTTATTGGCGTATTGGCGGGCATTATGTCGGGTGTAATTGGTAAAATCTTTTCTGATTCTGGTGTTTTTGTTGTATCAATCAAGAACACAACTGGGGCTTCTAAACCCTTGCTGCCATGGACAGTTGCAATACGCACANNNCGGTTATAAACCATTTTAAAAAGTGATACAGTGTTCCAGGTTGTGTTCGTTCATATGCCAAACATATTGTCATAAATTCTTCCAATGGATCTATAACTTGCTGACCCAATGCAGATATAAATTCAGTACGCACACCCGAATTTAACACCCAAGAAAAGAACGAATATGGTGCCATTGTTTTTGAATTTTCAACCATTTCGTTCAACCGATTATACACATCTTGAAATTCGTTTTTAACGGCATCAAAAACACTTATTTTTTTATCATTCTTTATTTTACATAAATTAAAAATATCGGCTTGACTCAATCTAAAAATTGGACTTTTTAACACACAGCACAAACTATAATCATCGGTCATGTCTAAACAGAATCTGACCACGTTCATCAAGTCGCGTATTGCTGAAAAATTTGGCAAAACAATACGATCAGAACCTGCCACTGGAATACCACAATGTTTTAATGCAGACACCAACGGCATAACCAATGGTTCACGCCGTTGAACCAAAACCATTATATCTTTTGGTTCATATTTTCCACCGTTTAACACATTCTGAATTTTCAAAACAATGTCGTTTATGTATGTCGCCACCGACACATCATCAGATTCGCCCCGTGCCACCAAACGATGTATTTCAACCGAACCATTTGATTCATCGCGATAACATTTATGTGAATTATTACGAAAGTGCGTTATTTGTGCGACATTTTCATTACCAAAAAATTTATCAACCGTGTGTAAAATTGATGACAACGAACGAAAACTTTGTGTTAATGGAATTTCCCGAATATCACGCAAATTGGCCTTTATTTGTTTTACTATATCGTCACGACTCGTCGCAAAAGCGCGCGAATCTGCGCCTTGAAATCCATAAATTGATTGTTTGGTATCGCCAACGACAAACAACGAATGTGGTAAATCACCCGTATCACCACCGACAAAGAAATCGCCGATTAACATATGCAAAATATCCCACTGTTCTGGCGGAGTATCTTGCGCCTCATCAACCAATATATGTGACAATGATAAATCAAGTTGCGACAAAACCCAACCCATAACCTTGGGGTCTGAAAACAGTTTGCGCGTATATAAAATCAAATCATCAAAATCCAGCAAATTGCGTTGTTGTTTTATATCGCGATACATCATCGTGAAAGCCGCCGACAAATCAAATAAAGCAAGCGTGTCATCAAATATTGTTTTATTTAAATTATATTTGTTTTCATTGTATACACGGTTTTGTTCATCCACCAAAAAGTCAACACCACTGACATGTTTTATCGGATTTCCACCTTGGGTTAAATACGCAGTTTTGTATTCATCAAAATCTATAGTTTTATCAATATACTGTTTCGTCAAATTTAGAACATTTTGCAAATATGCCGCCGGCTTTTTTGTTGATTTTATTTTTTCATCGGTCAAATTGACGATATTTTGCAAGTATTCATCAGAAACATCTGTATTTGGTACATAATCCAGTCCCAAAAATTTTTGCGTCGTGTTAATAAAGTATTCGCGATATTGTTCAATATTTTCAACCGCAAAAAAGTGTTTATATTGTCCCCCGATAATCTTCATCAAATCGTTCAAAGAATATTCACTTACCCGTTCAACAATATGGGCAAACGCACCATCAACATATTTAAATTTGTCGTCCAGGTGTGGTGAATTTATCAATGTATCAAATGTGTCTTGTAATAAAACACGTTGGTTCATATCAGAAACCAATGACCATGCTGGTGATATGCCCGCCTCTATGGGAAAACGATGCAAAATCTCTTCGCAAAAACCGTGAATCGTTTTTATTTTAAGTGCATCTTGGTTATCAATATACCAAAAGAAAATACTGCGCGCACGCGCAACATCATCCGCCGTTGCGGGTTTGTTCAACGAAACATCTTTCAGCAAATCTATTAATTCCGCATCCGAAGCCGTTGCCCATTCGCGCAATGACCGCAAAATACGATTACGCATTTCACCAGCACCAGCATTAGTATATGTCAAACACAATATGCCAGATGGATTATTTATATCACTGCGAAACAAAATACGCAGCAAACGCCCCGTCAACACACTTGTCTTGCCGGTTCCTGCATTTGCTTGGACCCAAACATTAACAAGCGGGTTTGCCGCCATGTCTTGTTCGTGTGAAAGTTCTGGTTTTTTACCCATTTATGCCCTTGCTTTATTTTTTAGATTCTAGTATAAATTCAAAAGAACTGCAAGAAGGTTATAGGGGGCATTAGAAAATGGAAGGACAAGGGGCTTTTATATTAGCAAACAATATCGTTTTATATCTTACTGGCGGATTGGGGCTGTTGTTGATTATATCGCTGGGCATATTGTTTTCTGTATCGCGCAAATCACAACGTGTAATGCAGTCGTTGCTTGATTTGCTTATGCACCCTGAATCTGTGCGCGTTCAGGATGCCAGCAAAGTATTACAAACCGTTTTAGCTGGTGAAGTTGCAAAAATAGAGGGTGGCTTTAAAACAATGTGTGACACATTGAACGACCAAATAGCAAAGGCAAATGAATTAAAAAAAGCATTAACCGAACAAAATGACAAACTGATTTCAACTGCAGACGATGCGACAAAAAAGCTTGTTCAAATGTCTGGCCGTTTGGACAATACATTGGGCGGACTTCAGGCGATTGTTGATTCAAAATCCTGGGGTGATATTACCAATACATCTGAAAAATTTGCAAGCAGTGTTAACGACTTACTGTCGCAAATAAACACAACCACACAATCGACCACAGATAAAATTACACAGGTTAATTCACAAATAGAATCATGGATTGCATCAAACACTGAACTAAATCAAAAGCTGCACGATGAATTTGAATCTAATTCTACACAGTTACAAGACATAACCGACAAAACAGAAATTATGCAAAGTAAATTGGCAGAAATGGCTCAATCAACGGTTGATGGGTTTAACAATGTCAAAACTGCGTCTGCGGATTATGCGGATGTAATGACAAAAAACAACAATATGTTAGATGAACATTTAAACAAGATGGCTGTATTTAACAAGCAATCTAAAAACATATTAACAAGCCAAACGAACACAATCATAAACACTGCAAACGTTGTTTCTGGTCAGGTGCGTTTAACAGAATCATCTATTGAAAAACAAATAACCAAGTTGTCTGATGCGGTTGAGGCATTAATGTCTTCTGCCACCACGACAGAGGCAGCAATTCGTGGTATATCAAACGAATTGGCGGGATTAACAAATCGCTTTGACAACGAAATTAAAGAATTCGCAACAGGTGTTGTTAGCGAATTAAAGACCGTATCCGGTGTCGCAAACATTACACTTGAAAACACAAGGACTGCTGCAAATGCGTTTTCTGAATCTGTAAAGACAATGGGAACTGGTGTACGCGAAACATTAATCGAAATGAATACCGCACATACGCAACTATCGGGACAATCAGAAACACTTATTAAAATGTCGCGCGAAACAACAGAACAATTACAACCATTATCCGAATTGATTGAAAAGTATTATACAGCCCTGCCCGATTTATCGCATGATTCTGTGGCGGCTGGCGAAACACTGGGCAAAATTGTATCTGAATTAAACGCAACAATGGAACAAATGAAATCAACGGTGAATGAATCAACCACAGCAATCGCTGAATCTGCAAATAAATTGGATGAATTAGCGGGCGGTTCACGTCAACAGATGATTGATTTGATGGCCGATTATGCCAAAGCAGTTGACACAATGCAAACATTGAATAAACAAATGATGGTTGCGCGCGCATCGGCACCAATGGAAGCAATTAAAGCTGCACCAGCCACACAGAACGGCCGCATAAGCACAAGCGATTTCTTGACACAAAGCGAAAAGGCATTTAATAAAATGCATGAACAATCAATTGATTTAACACGTGCAACTGGTGTTGATATTCCAGAAACAATTTGGAAAAAATATCACGACGGCGACACGGCAATCTTTTCTAAATGGCTGGCTAAAATGTTGTCTGCCGCAGACAAAAAACAAATTCGCGAAACACTTAAAAACGACAGCGTCTTTCGTTCCCAAGCAACACAGTTTGTTCGCACATTTACCAAAATTATGGATGCTGCGGGATCTGTGGATAACCCAGACAAAGTTGTATCTGCATTATTGAAAACCGATTTGGGTAAAATATACACCGCATTAAAAGGTCATATTTAGAAATTAACGTTGATAATCATTTGTCAATTTATCAATTATTGGCCGCAACACTGAAAACACTTCATCGGGATTCATACGTGTCCCATCAGGCTTTATTTCGTTTACCACAGTCCATTTATTTGGCTCTCTGGCGGCCAATGTTTTATAAACATCGGCAACATCTTCTAATAATTTTATGTCGTTTTCATGAATATCGGGTTTGCCATTTTGATATTCTTTAAGCCCCTGGGTTCGCATTTTATATGAAATTTCCGCTGGCAAATAAAGATAGATATTATAGTCCGGACGCAAAATGCCCATTTGATTGAATTCCATTTCTTCCAGATGGTTTATTTTTTCGACCCATTGTTCACGCGGTAATTTAGCAATAGAATATGCGTTGCTGTATGTATACCTGTCAAAAACAACCCATTTGCCATTATCGACCCACTGTTTAATTTGTAGTGTATGCGCCTGACGATCCAGTGCATATGGCAACATAGTATATTCCGCGGGCAAAGCACGTGTATTTGTGCCAAATTTGCCATTTAAATAATCTTTGATAAATCCACCCCAATATGACTTATACTGCGGAAAATCAAGCGTCTCAGTTGGAATACCATGTGCCGTATTCAAATAATCAACCATATTCACAACTTGGGTATGTTTGCCCGCTTTATCTGCACCTTCAACCGCTATTAACATTTTGTTTTCCTTTTATTGTAAAAAGCCCGCAAAACAGCGGGCTGATATTAATCTTCCAAGAAACTGCGCAACTTGCGTGCACGTGTTGGATGTTTCAACTTGTTCAATGCCTTTTGTTCAATCTGACGAATACGTTCACGGGTAACCCCGATGTATTCACCAACCTCTTCCAATGTGCTTGTTTTATTCGTACTCATACCGAAACGTTGGCGCAAAACAGTTTCTTCCTTTGGATCCAATTCGGACAAGATTTGTGTGACAATCTTACGCAAATTCTTTTGTGCCGCCGATGTAAATGGATTTTTTGCTGTTTCATCAGCAATAATTTCAATACGGCTGCTGTCATCTTCGGTTCCAACAGGCGCTTCCAACGATATTGGTTTAAGGTTAACTTTCATCGCCTTGTGAATTTTGTCCACTGGCAGATAAATAATCTTGGACAACTCTTCGGCGGTTGGATTACGACCATATTTGTGCATAAATTGACGCGATGCGCGTTGAATTTTATGTATGTTATCAATCATGTGCACCGGTATACGAATTGTTCGCGCCTGGTCGGCAATACTGCGGGAAATACCCTGTTGTATCCAGTTTGTTGCGTATGTCGAAAACTTGTTGCCCAAACGATAATCGAATTTATCAACCGCTTTCATCAAACCGATATTACCATCTTGGACCAAATCAGAAAAATCAAGTCCCAAACCACGATTACTGGACTTTTTCGCAAATTTGATAACAAGACGCAAATTCGCCTCAATCATTTCGCGCTTTGCGCGTGCTGCTTCGGTTTGACCACGACGAACCAATTCAACAACCTTTTTATATTCGCCAGTTGGTTGACCTGTTTCAGCGGCGATTGCGGTAATATCTTCTTGAATTTTAATAATATCTTTTTCGTGTTTCTTTACAAAATTGACCCAAACAGGATTTTTGGATTTGGCCAATTTTTTAACCCAATTACGATTGATTTCATTACCAGTATATTCAGCCAAAAAGTCATCGCGTTTAACCTTGTTTGCCATAGCAAGACGCAACAGTTTACCTTCAAGCCCCATCAACAATTGATCACGTTTGGTTAATTGTTCCAAAATTTCTGCATTTCTGTCGTCGTTAAGGCGGATTTTGCTGACATTTTCAAACAATTCCAGGCGCATTTTGGCATATTTCTTTTCCAACGCTTCATCTGGTTTAGACGATGTAAGCAGGTTTTCCAACCGTTTTGCTTGCAATTTCTGCATTCCTGTAAATGTACGTTTGATTTTTGCGAACAAATCCAAAACCATCGGCATCAATGCTTCTTCCATTACTGGAATTGGCACACCCGAAGTTCCGCGTGGCGTATCTTCTTTTTTGATACCATCTTCATCTTCTTCGTCATCTTCTTCGTCTTCATCATCTTCGGTGGATGCAGTTGATTCCTCTAAGTCGTCCAAATCATCATCATCCAAGCTGTCAACATCATCGACGCCCTTGGATTTCATGGCTTCCGACAATGCGGCCAGGGATTTTTGTTCTGATTCAGATGAATACATAACTTCCAAATTGACGATATAGCGCAGACGGATATCTTCATTTAACAGCTGTTGATACCAATCAAGCATTGCTTGAATTGTCATTGGGCTTTCGCACAGACCATAAACCATCAATCTTGATGCAGCCTCAATACGTTGGGCTATTGCAACCTCGCCTGCTGCCGTCAACAACTGAACCGTTCCGATCTGTTTCAAATATGACTGAACAGAATCTTGAACACCCAAAACCAATGTGCCAGTTTGACTGCGTTCCAACTGTTTTGCAAAATGTTCATAATCATCATCGTTAACATCAACCTGTTCGGCATCAGCATTTAACAAATTGCGCGTTTTATCACGATTTTCTTCGCTGTCTTCATCATCATAATATTTTTCCATATCACGGGAAAAATTATCTGTTTCCAGCAATTCCAAGCCCAAGTCTTGGGTAAAGAAGTCCATGACTTCTTCTTGTTCTTCGCTTGGCACTTCGTCCGCTTCGGTTGCGTCATTAAAATCCATCTGGGAAAAATACCCAACTTCAACCGCAGAGCTTGCCAATTTTTGAAGATTTTCCGGCAACGAGTCAATCAATAACTTGGTTGCATCATCAAGCTTTTTTGCCATATAACACCCTTTCGGATTAAATTATTTGCTTTTCTTTTGTGCTTTGGCCACGGCATCGTGAACCGCAGATTCCGAAACCAAACCCAATACAATTGGGCTTTGAATTTGAATTAACGAATAAGATTTATGTGTTTTGTTACGAATTGACGCAACGGTTGGGTTGGTGCTGCGCATCAAACGTGCAACCTGGCCATCGGACAATTCTGGATAATTTTTGATAATCCACAAAATACCACCCAAACGATTTTGACGGTGCAATTTTGGTGTGTAACCAACACCCTTTTTGTTCTGTGCCTTTTGTGCAGCGACAATTTCCTCACGCAGTGTCAGACGCGCATCTGGATCAGCTTCACATTTTTCAATGTCTTCACGAGTCAATTGACCGTTCAAAATTGGGTTTAAACCCTGAATCTTATAGGTTTCTGCATCAGCGATATTCTTGACTTCTAATTCGTGCAGACCACAGAAATCAGCGATTTGTTCAAATGTCAATGCGGTGTTTTCAATTAACCACAGCGCAGTAGATTTTGGCATATATGGGTAATTCATGGAAATTTCCTTTTAAGTTATAACGGCGCTAAATATACACCACAAAACGCAAAATTTCAAGTAAATTTTATAATTTTTATTAAAAATAAAAACCGCCCGATTGGGCGGTTTTGTTTATGCCTTTTTGGTCAGTTTTGGACCAGTTGGTGTATCGGTTAACAACCATCCCGCCGCATCAATTTGATCACGCAAAGCATCCGCAGTCGCCCAATCTTTTGTGGCTTTTGCGGCAGCACGCTGTTCCGCCAATGCCATGATTTCCGCTGGCGCAATTTCAGATTCAGCGGCAATCAGTTTTTCCGCACGATTGATAAATTGTAACCCCAGCAAACGATCAACAAATTCAACCAGCGCATATTTAGTCGCATTGTTCACCGATGTGTCTTTTAATAATTCTTGAAAAACGACCAGCGTTTCAGCGGTTTTCAGGTTGTCTGATGTTGGCGCCAACAATTTATCGTGCCATGTATCATATACCGCCGAATCCAGTTCACCCGATTTATTGGCAATTATGTCGGCAACCCGGCGCACAATATTTTTATACCCATTCGCCGCGGCGTCCAGCGCTTCCCATGAAAACGCCAATTGGCTTTGGAAATGCCCCATGGTGATAAAATAGCGGTACACAATCGGGTCGTATCCGCGTTTACGCAACGCATCAAGGCTTAAAAATTCGCCATTTGACTTACTCATCTTCTCTTTACCAGATTTATCCATCAAAAATGCCCAATGCACCCAATATGACACCCATGGTGCACCAGTAATTGGTTCACTTTGTGCTATTTCATTCGTATGATGAATACGTGCCAAATCTTCGCCACCGGTGTGAATGTCAAAATGATTTCCCAGCAACTTCATACTCATCGCGCTGCATTCAGCGTGCCAGCCTGGGAAACCGACACCCCATGGGGAATTCCATTCCATTTGACGCTTTTTGTCTTTGGGTGAAAACTTCCACAATGCAAAATCAGTGGGGTTACGTTTTAATTCATTGAACTCTACACGGGCGCCGGCACGATTACCCGCAAGCGATCCACCCGTCAACTGACCGTATGCGGCAAACTTGGATGTATCATAGTAAATACCATCACCTGGAATTTCATATGTGTAACCCAAATCCTCCAATTTTTTAACCAAATCAATTTGTTCAGCAATATAGTCGGTTGCGCGCGGCATCTCGGTCGGTCGCAAATTGTTTAGATCATCAAAATCACGTAGAAACTCATCGGTATAAAATTTTGCAATGTCCCATACAGATTTATTATCACGTGCAGCCCCCTTTTCCATTTTATCTTCGCCGGAATCGGCATCGTCAGACGTTAAATGTCCAACGTCTGTTATGTTCATAACATGATGAACATCATAGCCATTTTCAGTGAACATACGACGCATTAAATCATTACGAATAAAGCACAACATATTCCCAATATGTGCATAGTGATAAACCGTTGGACCGCAACCATAAAAGCCCACTTTGCCCGGAACCAATGGTTTGAAATCTTCAACTTTACGTGTCATTGTGTTAAATAATCTAATTTGCATAATATATTTCCTTATGTTTTTTATGATAATAACGAATTGATTGATTTATTGCAAACAAAACTGTTTGCCGAAAAAGACAATTTAACGACAACAGTAAAAATTGATAAAACGAATTGTCATAACGACATAATACCAATTTTATCTTGAAAAGTCAAAAAGATTCAAATTGAAAGGTTGCGGATTACGCTTTGCCACCAATTCATCATAATGTTGATATGTGCAAAAATTGGTTGTTTCGTGTTTTTTCCACAAATCCAAATTTATATCAAAATTTTGATATCTGTCGCGGTTTGCGACATATTCTTTGATTGCGGCCTCATACATTTCATCAAGATTTGGTCTGTCTAAAATCTTGATTTTTTCTGCACCACATTGATAAATACCATGCATATCACGACAACGTTCTTTTTTAACCAGTGTAAGCGGTTCAATCCTGTACAATTGAAATTTTTTATTAGGGTGAGTAAGCCATGTATGCCACAACATTGTATCCAATGCCCCTTCGGCAAAGTGGAAACATTTTTTACCTAACATAATTTTTGGATCGTCTGATTGATACTTACATTCCCGTGGGGCAGCAAACACCGTTCCATATGGAATATCCAACACATCCACATCTTTGTATGTCACCGCAAACCATGATACATTTGTAATTATTTTGTAATACATACTTGTTGCCCTTTACTGCAACAACAGCGTAACACCAAAACAATTTATGTCAACGATAATAACCAAATAAAAATGCCCATAAGGGCAAGAAACCTGGCGGAGCGTATAGGACTCGAACCTATGGACCGCTATAACACGGTCACGGATTAGCAATCCGCTGCATTACCACTCTGCCAACGCTCCAGCTGTGGTGATGGGTATTATATAGAAACCATTTTTCAATTGCAAGTATGAAAAATAAAAAATCGCCCAGACGGGCGATTTTTTATTCGTGTTCTTCGGCAGATTGCTCTATTGATGGCTGAAATATTTCAACATCACGCGTCATAGCAAGGAATTTGTCCGCACGTCGCGTTGGCAATTCATCAACCGGGATTTCTTCCAATTCTTTCAATTGCTCAACCACCGCAGATGCCAACATTTCCATCGTTGTCTGCCAATCGGTATGTGCCCCACCCGATGGTTCAACCACAATTTTATCAATAACGTTCATGTTTGCCATGTCACGCGCAGTAAGACGCATTGCAGCCGCTGCAACCGCCTTGAACTTATTGTCCTTCCATAAGATTGAAGCACAAGATTCCGGCGCAATCACTGAATAAATCGCGTTTTCCAACATCAAAATCCGGTCGCCAGTTCCAATAGCGATTGCACCACCAGAACCACCCTGGCCCACATTAACCGCAACATACGGTGTTTTTACAGACAGACCCGCCGATATGGTTGATGCGATTGCTTCGGATTGGCCGCGTTCTTCGCCCTCACGCCCCGCAAATGCGCCAGCCGTATCAAACAATGATATCAACGGCAAATCAAAACGTTCCGCCAGTTTCATCATACGCTGGGCCTTGCGATAGCCGTCTGGGTTTGGCATACCAAAGCGATGTTTTTGACGCGTTTCAATCGTGCGCCCTTGTTCTTGACCAATAATGACTGCTGGCATCCCGCGCCAATACCCAATACCAGAACCCATTGCCGCATCTTCGCCATACAAACGATCGCCCGCAAGGTAAGTCCAATCGTCAACAATGCCGTTTATATAATCCAAGAAATGTGGACGATTTTCATGACGCGCTAGCAACACTTTGTCGTATGCCTCGTTTTCGCCCATACCACGAATCTTTTTTGAAGAATCGTATTTTGGTGTGACGACAGAAATTGGTTTTGGTTCATACGGTTGTTTCGTTAGTACCGCCAAAATCTTAGCAATTTTATCGTGCAATTCCGCGCGCGGAACAACCATATCAACCATACCATGTTCATACAGATATTCCGCCGTTTGAAAATTAGACGGTAATTTTTCACGAATATTTTGTTCAATGACACGACGACCAGCAAACCCAATTCTGGCACCACTTTCCGCAATATGAATATCGCCCAACATTGCAAAAGACGCCGTGACCCCACCAAATGTTGGATCTGTCAGCAACACGATATATGGTATTTTATTTTCATGTAATTTGTTTACCGCAACCGTTGTGCGCGCCATTTGCATCAGTGACAAAATGTTTTCTTGCATACGGGCGCCACCACTGGATGTGACCATAATAAATGGCTGATGTAAATCAATTGCGTGTTCCATACTGGCGATAATACCATCCCCCGCGGCACGCCCCATTGAGCCCATCATAAAGAATCCATTTAACACACAAACCGTTGTTGGAATACCACCAATAACGCCATCTGCCGATACAACCGCATCATTTGCGCCGGTGTCAACCCGTGCATCTTCCAATCGTTCGGTATATGCAACACGATCAAAGAATTCCAATGGGTCGTCCGACACAGTCGGCAATTCCAGTTTTTTCCAATTATTATTATCAAACAGCAAATCAAAACGTTGTTTTGGATTCATCATAAACGCATGATTACAACGCGGACAGATGTATAAATTATCCTTGTAATCTTTATAAAAAACGAGCCGTCCGCAAGATTCGCATTTAATCCACATTAAACGGCGAACGCGTTCGTATTTATCACGATTATCGTTTTTTATACCCGATTTTTTACCGAAAAACATTGTGGTTACCCATTCATCTTTTTGGTTAATTCACGACTTGGTTTGAATAAGATAGTCGTATTTGCAGGCAAATTCATTGGTTTGCCAGTACTTGGGTTATAACCCACCTTGGTCGCACGTTTGCGCGGCTGAAAAGTTCCAAAGCCACGAACTTCAATACGATTGCCAGCCGCCACAGATTCAATCATTTGATTTGATATTGTATCCACAATCGCAGCTGCATCAGAACTGCGCAAATTGTTAAATTTAACCTGAATAGATGTAATAATATCTGAACGTTTCATAATTCATTATCTCCTGTTTGTTTTATAAATCTTATTATTGCTAAAAAGCCCACTTTTTTCAAGAAAAATATATTTTAATCAAAATACTAACGGCAAATCACGAACATCCATCGGCACACCATCTGTTTCTGGAGACCATTGAAAATGTTCCATATCAACCTGTTTTTTGCGATTAAATTTTACACCTTCTGATTTAAGGGTTTTGTATTGCATATCGTGATATGGTTCATCACACAAAGAACCGTCTTTGAAGACAACGCGATGCCACGGCAGATGCCAACTGTTTTTATTATTTGATGCATATCCGACAAAGCGCGCCATACGGGGACGCCCAACCATATGCGCAATTTGACCAAATGTTGCCACCCGACCGTATGGAATTTTTGCAACAATATCATAAACTTGTTCATTAAATGTTTTCATAACGATTTGATTCTAGAACAATAGAGATAAAAGTCAAATATACCGATTATGATGTTTTTCATAAATAATTTACCCTTGAAAACCAAATCGGTTTGTGTATAATATCGACCGAATTCGGAGATGTGGCAGAGCTGGTTGAATGCGCGCGACTCGAAATCGCGTATACAGGAAACTGTATCGGGGGTTCGAACCCCTCCATCTCCGCCAGAAATAAAAAACGCACATATTTTAGTGCGTTTTTATTTTTTGTGTTTTTTGGTTAAATGACGGAACAAGCGATGTAATGCGCCTTCACGCTTAGACGACTTTATTGTATCATGACCAATATACGATTTTATTTCATGATATATTTTGTTGTATTCTGCGCGGTATTCTGGTGCCGGGCAGCCAATAAATTTAAGGCATTTCAGCAACGAATAAGAATCATCCCATTGATATATCTTGTATTGATAGCCGCGCCCACCAAGGTTCCGCAGTTTTCGTGCAGACATAGATTCAAGTTCCACATAATGTGTTTTTGATACCGCCAACTGAATATCAATCAAAATCAAACGGTTGTCCAAAATCGCCAGATTCTTTGGGCGAATATCACGATGAACAACATCAGATTTTTTCAAATCAATAAATATTTGATACAAATCACGAACCAAAGACATTTTTGCGTTTGTTGGCATCGCTTGCAGACGTCCAAATTCGGCATATCTATGCAATGAATCCCCGTTCATAATTTCATTTGCAAAAAAGAAAAATTCACCGTTATCACAATAATAAAGTGGCTTAAGAAAATGTTTATGGTCAATTTTCCACAATGCCATTCCCATTTCATATTCATTACGATATAATTCTGCCGTTCCGCCATGTTTTATGAACAACATACGATTTTTATTATCCATCGCTAAAAAGAAACTGTTATAAAAATGCGTTGTGACATATGTTATATCGCGAAAACCATACTTTTGAGTCAAAAAGTCCATAAATTTACGTGTTTGCAATGGGATATTTTTCACATTCGCACGTTCTTGGTGGTGTCCATTGATTTCATTAAAAATCTTTTCTTTTGTTTTAGTATTCATACTATTTATTAAACATCAAAATTATAGTTTTTAATTGAACGCACAATCGCAGCAACCAATTTTGCCTGGTGTTCTGGGTTTTTTAACAAACGTTCTTCGCTTGTGTTGGATAAATGCCCCAATTCAATCAATGCGCCAGGTACCGTTGACCGTAAAACCGCAAATGGCGCGTGACGAACACTGGGCCCGGGTTGCGCTTCAACTTTTGATGAACGAAATGCGCGCGCACAACCGTTTGCGTATTCCTCACTCATTTCTGCAACTGCATGTTGTTGCAGTGACGACAATGCTGCACGAATTTCTTTTTCGAATTCGGTAAAGCCATCAACCCCTATTTTATCAGCCGCATTTTCAGATTCTGCCAGTTTTTTTGCCTCTTCGTCAGATGCTTTTTCAGACAATGTATAAATCGAAAACCCCTTAACCGTGCGACTTGGATTTGCATTGGCATGTAAGGATATGAACAAGTCCCCCTTGCGCCGTTCGGCAAACTCTGCACGATTTGCCAATTTTAAATATGTATCGTTCGTGCGTGTCATATATGTTTTGAAACCCGCGGCATCAAGTTTATTCTTTAATTTACGGCCCACAGATAAGACAACATCTTTCTCGCGCGTGCCATTTTTTCCAATACAACCCGGATCTTTGCCACCATGCCCCGGGTCAATTATTTGTAGAAGCCGTAAAATCAAGCACCAAACGATAATCGTTGTCACCGTTTGGTTCCAATAACATTATTTGTGATTTTTGTAATTCGCCAATATTTTTCCGCAAATTAGCAACAATATGCAAATGGTCACCAGATTGCACCTGTTTTATATCGGTCACCAGTGTTCCAGATGCCAATTTTGCCACCACAGAAGTGTCTGCCGACATATTTGCAACATCAATCACCAATTGTTTTTCTGGATAAGACAATGAATAAGATGGTCGTGCGGATGTTTCAATTACCAAACGGGTCTTGTCCCCGGGTTGTACACCGGTACGCATCGAACGCAGCGCGTTACGCGCAGCAAAGGCCACACGTGGCAACATACCCGCCACGATAACCGACATTCCTGTAACTTTCAAAAGTGTCCGCCTTGAAATTTTCATTGTCATAAAATTATATCAAATTTTGATATTTTATTCAAGTGGCACAACCCGCAATAAAAAAACCGCCGTTTCGGCGGTTTTTTTATTTACTGATACAATTTGCAAACGACTGGGATATAACCGATGATTCTTCATCCGTCAGTGTTCGCACTGGGATAACATAGCAACGACCACTATCGCGCATAATAAACACCTTGGTTCCGCGGACATACGCGCGTTGCATATCATCAATTTGCGCACTTGTTAAAAATGCATTTTGCGTTGTCGCAGTGTTTGACATTGCCGCCATAACAACCTGGCGTGCGGTATCATAATTCCACATTTCAGACATTGTTGTTACATCCATATACACAGACCAATTTTCATACGGATTTTCACGTTCCGTGCTGTCCGTTGGGAAAACGACCCCCGTAATCAATGCCGCCGCCGTTTGTAACGCAGTTGGTTCCGAAGACGACGAACCATTGTATGACACAGTGTTCATTTGCATATTATCACCACATGCCAAATTCATACGGTTTGTATAACCAGCCAACACGGCATCAACCGCCGCCTGCCAATCGGCACCCTTTTTATTAAGGTTCAAACTGACAACTTTTTCGGCCCAGCCCCAAATATTTGCGCCAACATTACCCGCATTTGCAAAACGAGTTACCATTTCCGCACTGCCCCCCGGAACACCAGCACCACAATAGTCGGTTAATTGCGTTGTTAACATACTGGATGTTTCATTACCATACGCCAACGCAACCGAATGACATGCCATTGCCGCCTCAAGTTCCTGACGCCGCTGAACACATAAATCAGAATGAGATTTTGATAACTGTTCCGCCATATTTGCCATGGACAGATACGACATAACTTCTTGCTGAACATAAGATGGACACAGACGTGCCGCCGTATTTGTTCCATTTGACGCATATTTACCGTTTACATTATATTGTGGCAACAACACAGATGTATCTTTCTGCAAACACAGCATCGCATAATTGTACAATTCGCTTTCTGTGGCATATTGGCAACGACCGCTGCGTTGACCCGGAACGACAGTAACATCACCACAATAATCAGCCAAACAATTATAAATTTTTGTTCGACAAGCCGAATCGACATCTAGTTGTGTTACCATGTAATATGTGCTTAATTGATTGGTTTTGTATGCGTTCGCCAGCCCCTGATTTCCGCGCAGACCCGTTGCACCAAACGCGCCATCAGTTGCAACAATTCCAAACAATGCAAATACAGCCAATATACTTTTCATGAAGAATCCCTCTCGTTGTCTTTGATTTTATCATAATTATGCATAAAACGCAAACATTGATTTACAATAAAATACAAATCTGTTGATTTAGGTCAACAAACTGCTAGAATTAAAATTATGACAGTTATGCCAAACGAAGTTTTACCAGAAATTGCAAACGACATTGCCGCGTTAAGGGGGTATCTTTGACCCGGACAAATTAGCAACGGAAATTAGCACACTTGAAAAAGAAACTAACGACCCGGAATTATGGAACAACCCCGACAATGCGCGCGCGCTTTTACAGAAAAAATCCGCATTGGAAAAATCGTTAAACGAACTGCGTGAATTGGAAAGCGAATATAAAAACCTGCACGATTTATACCAAATTGCACCCGAAGACCCCGATGTTATAAGCGCTATTGAAAAACTGGCATCTGCGGCACACAGTGCAAAATTCGTAACTTTGTTTCGTGAACCCGCCGATAACGATGGTGCATTTTTGTTTATTCAAGCCGGTGCTGGTGGGACCGAGGCGCAAGATTGGGCAGAAATGTTGGCGCGTATGTATTCGCGATGGGCAGAAAGACATGGTTTTACAATTGAAACGGTTGAAGAACACATTGGTGACACCGCTGGAATTAAAAATGTTACATATCGCATTACTGGATTGCGCGCATACGGTTGGTTAAAAAACGAAATTGGCGTTCATCGTTTGGTTCGTATTTCACCATATAATGCTAATGGCAAGCGTCAGACCAGTTTTGCTTCTGTCGATGTTTGGCCCGATATTGATGACACAATTCAGATCGATATCAATGAAAAAGATTTACGCATTGACACATATCGTTCGTCTGGGGCCGGCGGTCAACATGTTAACAAAACTGACAGTGCGGTTCGTATTACTCATATTCCAACCGGCATTGTCGTCACATGCCAAAATGAACGCAGCCAATTTCAAAACAAAGACATGGCAATGAAGATGTTGCGTTCACGCCTGTATGAATTGGAGATGCAAAAGCGTGCCGCCGAAGAAGACGCTGCAAAAGCCAACCAAAAAAAGATTGAATGGGGCAGCCAAATTCGAAACTATGTTTTATACCCATATCAACTGGTTAAAGATGTCCGTACTGGCGTTGAAAGAACAGATTCTGACGCCGTTTTGGACGGTGATTTGGACGATTTTATGATGGCATTATTGCAACGGGGATAAGCCACTTGCATTTTTACCGCAACATCGTATAATACCGCATATGCACCCGTAGCTCAACTGGATAGAGCGTTGCCCTCCGAAGGCAAAGGTTGCGCGTTCGACTCGCGCCGGGTGCGCCATTTTATAGGGGTGCGTTATGAAAAAATTCCTTTTATTACCTATTCTATTGCTTACCGCATGCAACAGTGTTTATGTTAAACCGAATACGATGGATAAATCACAAACGATTTATGCAACACGTGGTGGTTACGGCATGAGACGCAGCATAAAAGAAACCCTTGAAAAACGTGGTTACAACGTTGTGGTTGGAAAAATGAAAAACAGCACGCGTATCAGTGGCGAAGATATTTCTGGCGATGTTGAAACTAATGAAATTCCACACAATGCCCGTTATGTAGTCAAAATCGCAGAACGCACCGAAAAATTTAACCCAATTTGGTGTCCGTTTAATGGATTTTGGTGGTGGAATTTTAATGTATCAATCGCCGACCAAAAGACTGGCGAAGAACTAATGACATGGCGCGGACGCGGTTGTGCCGACAGTTCTTTGCGCAAATTAAACGCGATTCTTGACGCATTGGAAAAGAAATCTGAATAATTTTAAGAATTACTTCCAATATCATATTTTCTGTGGATGGTATATAATTTTCCGTATAAAACCAAAGGGGAAAATTATGACTAACAGAGTTCTGGAACATATTTTGAAAATTGTTCACGCATGTCCATTTGCTTATTTAAGCACTATTAACCTTGACAAATACCCAGAAACCCGCCATTTGATGAACACAATGAACGAAAAAGCAGAAAATCTATATCTACATTTCTTAACTGGTCTGTATTCACCAAAAATGGAACAAATAAAAGAAAACGACAAAGTTTGTCTGTATTACTATAACCCACAAACACATAATGCAGTTCGTTTGTTCGGGCGCATGATTGTTGTTGAAAATCCAGTTGAACGCATGCAATATTGGGATGATTCTTACAAAATGTTCGGCTATACTGGACCAAACGACAAAAATTGGGGTTTAATCGCATTTATTCCAGATGCATACAAATACTATTCCGGCGGCGAAGTAATGACCGACAAAATCAAGTAAATCACTACCGCCCGTTTGGGCGGTTTTTTATACCTTGAAAAGTTGCAAAATTATTCTATATTTATAATCACTATGAAAGAATATATATTGCCTTTTCGTGATTTGGTTGTAAGTCCGGGTCTTACTGTGCCTATTTACATTGACAATCCGTTGTCGGTTGCGTGTATTGAAGCCGCGGCAAACAACGCAAAACAAATTGTTCTGACCGCACAGCACAGCTGGTCTTATCCTGCAAATGCCGAAGACATATACAATGTCGGTACAATCGGTGAAATTGCCCAGGTTTTACGCATGCCAGACGGTTCATTACATGCCATTGTTCGCACAACTGGCGCGGTTCGCATTGACAATATTACCATGAACGACGGCATATTTATGGGTGACATAACCCCGATTGAGATTTTGGATGACACCGAATTTGAACAGACAATCGCCTTGCGCGACAAGATCGCTAATAATATCCAGGAAATGTCTGCCGCGCGCAAATTCAAAATGGATAAACTGCGCACGGTCATTCAGAATTATCCGCTGCCTGCGTTTGTGGATGCGGTGGTACAAATGCTTGATGTTGATACGGATATCGCCATTAGCATTTTGTCTGCACCAACATGGCGCGAAAAGCTTATCATTTTGCTGGAACAAGTAAATTTGATGACGGAAACGATGAAAATAGAAGATTCCATCAATCGTCGCATCAATCAACAGATGGAAAAAGGTCGCCGTGATGCCATTTTACAGGAAAAACTGCGTGCCATTCAACGCGAAATGGGCGACGACAGCGAAGAGATGGACGCCGAAAATATGCGCAATCGTATCGAAAAGTCGCCGTTACCAATAGATGCAAAAGAAAAAGCTTTGTCTGAATGGCGGCGCATGCGCACATTGTCCCCAATGTCTAATGAGGGCGGTTTATTAAAAGCATATTTGGAAGAATTGCTGTCTATGCCATGGGACAAATCTGATAATCAGCCGATTGATTTAAATACTGCACGTGCAATATTGGACAGCGAACATTCCGGTATGGACGCGGTCAAAGAACGCATTTTGGAACACATTGCCGTTATGAAAAAAACTGGCAGCAACCATGGCAGTATTTTGTGTTTTGTTGGCGCACCAGGCGTTGGCAAAACATCACTTGGTAAATCTATTGCTGCGGCACTGGGTCGCAAATATCAACGAATTTCCCTGGGCGGCATTTCGGACGAGGCACATTTTCGCGGACACCGCAAAACATATATCGGTGCACAAACTGGGCGCATTATGGACGCATTAAAGCGCAGTAAGGCAAACAACCCCGTTATTGTCCTGGACGAAATTGATAAAATGGGGCGCGATTGGCGTGGCGATCCGGAATCTGCTTTGTTGGAAATATTGGATCCGGAACAAAACAAAACTTTCCGTGATCATTATTTGGAAGTAGATTTTGATCTGTCAAATGTTCTGTTTATCGCAACTGCAAACAGTTTGAATTTTTCATCGGCATTAAAAGACCGTATGGAAATCATTGAAATTCCGGGATACAGCATGGATGAAAAGGTTCGTATTGCCCGCGAACACCTGATAAAACGCGCGGCGCATGATACTGGGTGGAATTTCAAAAACATAACTATTAGTGATGATGCAATTCGCCACATTATTCAAAACTATACCGCCGAAGAAGGTGTTCGTGAATTGCAACGCGAATTGGCGGCGATGTTGCGTCGTGAATTACTTAAAAACAACGGCGAAGACGCACCAACCGATTTCACAATCGCTAAAATAGACGAATTATTGTCATTGCATAAATCGGCTGGATTTAGCAAAAAAATTGGATTTGGGGTAAGATTATGAAACAAAGCGCATTCGGTAACGAATATTATCCACCAGAAACAGCACAAAAAGCACCAAAATTTGACGCAAGAACTAAATACGAGCTTTTGCAGTGCAGTTTTGTCGAAGAAAACTTAATAAAGCACCCAACAATGCATGTTGTCCGGGCCGTAAAGATGCCAAATTTGCTTAACGAAACCTGGACTGATTATTGTTTACTGATAACATCAAATCTGTATACTATTACAGCAATCAAAACAAAAGTAGACTGTTTACCAGATAACAATAATTTTATGCCTGCAACATACCGTTGTTCAATTTTGAACAAACAATGCAGGGTGATTGAACATCTTGGGCAGATTGCATCCAAAAACATATACAACCTATTTGCAGTTGGGAACTTCAGATGATTTTAATAATAAACTCTTCGGGTAATGATTTGGAATTCGTGTTAAACGACAATTATAAACGCGTTACCACCGAAAAACAGTCGTTATCATTACCAATTGAAACAGAAAAATTCATTACCGAACACAGTGCAAAATGGTCCGATTTAACTGCGATTGGTATTGTGGTTGGTCCAGGCAGTTTTACCGGTATTCGTATTGGCATTGCATACGCCAAGGGTTTGGCGATGGGGTTAAATATTCCAGTTGTTCCAATTAATGCATTTGAATTATATCTGGCGGCAACACCGGACGCGTTTGTTGCAATTGAATCTGGACATGGTGATTTTTTTGTGGGCGCAAGTAATTTAGCCCCCTGCACTATGCCGATTGATGAACTGGAAACGAAACAAATGGAATGGCCACGCACTGTTGGGCACAAACCTTTTGATTTAAAATTGGGTGTGCAAATTGTTGAACAGAAATTGAAAGGCAACACAAACGAACCTGTAATTCCAATGTATCTGCGCCCAAGTTATGTTGAAACAAATAAGCAAGGTAAATAAAATGACAAATATATTTCAGAAAATCTTTTTTTTCGATGAAAAACTGGCACAAATAAAAACTCATTGGCGAATAATGGCACTGGTACGGTCCAATACAATATATCATAAAACATATAAGTTTATGGACCGCTTTTCTATTGTGACCCCAGATTTTCAGGTTGATGCATATCATATGGCTAAACAGAACCCACAAAACACACAATGTTACATAAGTCTTATTCCAACAGATAAACAATTATGTGACACATATTTCAGCAACAAATCAGACGAACAATTTGCAAAACGTATATATAATAAAATGCAACGTAAATGGAACAGAAATAACACCCATGTTAAATAAAATTGTTGAACTTCACAAACAATGTTTTCCAGATAAACCATGGTCGGAATCTGACTTTATGGAATTGAAAAAATCTGGGTGCGAAATTGTGGCATCAGAAAACGGTTTTATTGTGTGGAGAGTTGTCGCAGACCAGGCCGAAATTATAACCATTGGTGTTGCCCCAAACGCACGCCGTTCTGGCATCGCAGAATCAATGATTTTATTAATGGAACAAGAATTAAAAAAGCAAAGTGTTGTCAATGTGTTTTTAGAAGTTAGTGAAGCAAATTGTCCGGCAAAAAAACTGTATGAAAAATTGGGGTTTTTGGTAGTCGGAAAACGTCCAAAATACTATGATGGGACGGATGCAATTATAATGTCAAAAACGTTATAAAAAATATCACAAAATATTATCCAAAAAATCGATGACACGTGGGTCAAAAATGACATCATTTTGATGTAACGGATGTGCAATATGCATATCACCTGCACCGCGTGTTCGTGACAATGCGACATATGTTTGTCCATGTGCAAATGCACCACGTGAAATATCAACAACAACCGCGTCCAATGTTTTACCCTGGGCCTTGTGTATCGTCATAGCATAGCCTAAATTTAATGGAAATTGCTTGAAACTACCAACCTCTTGTTCGGTCAACCTATCGTTTTCATCACGAACATATTCAATTTTCTGCCATTTTTCCGGTTTTACGACAACCACATCGCGCGATTTATTTAACAATTGCACAATTATTTCACGAGCGTTTAACTGTTCAACAATTCCCATCGAGCCATTGTGCCACTTGTCACCGTTTTTCACAAATACGACCAAAGCCCCCTGCTTTAGTGTCAAATTCATTGGTGCCGGCGTATCTTTTTCCTGAAAAGTTCCTGTTATTTCGCCATTATATGTAACGATTGGTGCATTGATTTGTTTTAATCGTTCCGCATTTATACGTTCCGCGACCGCACGAAAAGGTGTGATTAAAACCGCATTTGCGCGTCGTGCCACATCATCAATGCGACAAGAATTGAAAAACGCCAGCGTTTCCACATCATTGTGTCGCAGCCGCATAAGATTTGCCAGCAAATCGCCATCGTTTTGACGATATACAGTTTCAAAATTAAACGGCACAAAATGCGCACGGCTGTATACATGCGCATCAAAGAAATATGCGTTTTTGTGTTCGTATTCGCGTTCATAGTATTGTTCGGCATCATGCGTTATCACTGGTGGCAATTGAAACAAATCGCCAATTGCAACAATCTGAATTCCACCAAACGGTTCATTATTGTGACGTGCTGCGCGACACAACCAATCCATGGCATCCAATAAATCTGGCGCGACCATTGATATTTCGTCAATGATTAAAACATCCGTTGCGTTTAATATATTACGCGGCTTTGCTTTTAACTTTAACAAATCTGTCATAATAAAATCGCGTGGCTGAATCTGGAAAAGCGAATGTATCGTTTGTCCACCGACATTAAGCGCCGACACCGCCGTTGGACACGCACAAACGACCCGCTTTTTAGATGCAGATTTAATATAATTCACGAAAGTTGATTTGCCAGTTCCGGCCGGTCCCAAAATCAACACATTAGAATTGGTGTTTTCCATCGTATTGAAGGCGGCCATTTGCACATCGTTTAAGATTTTTACAATTTCAGACATACACATATAATGCCACAACAAAAATTTTCTTGCAAGGGAATCAAAAACATATATAATAACCGCCGTGGGTTATTAGCTCAGTTGGTTAGAGCGGAGCGCTCATAACGCTTTGGTCGTGGGTTCGAGTCCTACATAACCCACCACTTATAAAACATGAAAAAACGCGCCGATGGCGTGTTTTTTTGTTCAATAATTTTTATTGTAAAAAAATGCATATTTTTTGCTTGCGCACTTCCGCTGATTTTTCTACCATAAAAAACAAAAGAAGGGAACGCATGGGGAAAATCCGCAAAATCCTTGGATTTTTGTCATTTTTATTTGTGTGCATTTATGCTACCATTTCGTTTGGTGAGGGGTATGTCTGCGATACTAATAGCAAGGTTTATACATCATGTAGCGCGAATTATTATATGAGTGGCGGAGTAAGTGCTGGTAATTCCTGCACTGCATGTGGCGCTAATAGTAGCACCCCTTCAGAAAACACATCAAACACTTGCACCTGTGACTATGGACATACTGCGACAGGAACGCCAAATGGCGTAGCCACATCAACTACCGGATGCAATCCTATTAGGGTGACGATAACTTATAATTGCGGAACCGGAACGGGTACAAAACCAGCCAATGAGACAGCAACATACGGACAAACTTTTACACCAGCAACAAACACTTGTACAAAAACAGGTTATCATTTTATTGGATGGAACGATGGGACAACAAATCATGATGCAGGTGTAGCATTCACATCTCTATATACATTTCATAAAACATTTACAGCTCAATGGGTTGCAAACACATACACCGTGAATTTTAACACAAACAACGCAACCAGTGGTTCTCCTAATGTCGCCTCTGTAACATGTACATATGACCAAAATTGTCCCACTTTTGCTACACAGGGAAGCATGTTTAAAACAAATAGTATATTTGACGACGTTTGGAACACAAACAGCAACGGCACAGGAACAAGATATACAGCAGGCACCTCAACGGCAATTAATCTGACAACAACAAATAGTGACACTATTGATTTATATGCAGAATGGTCAACTTGTTCCTACACTAATGGAACAAATGCAAACACAACTGTAACGGGTGTTACCGATAACAGATGTCAATATGAATACACATGTGCGCCTGGTTATAATAATAGTGGTGTATCTGGTGGGTCTTTCCAAGGTGAAGTTGCCACAGCATCTAGCACCAGTCCAAGTTGCAATGATAAAAACACCTATACTATCACGGTCAAAGCGGGACACGGGGTCAGCACTGTTGCAGCATCTGGTTGGACGGGGACTGGCACTGGCACAATGTCCAAGACTTTTAGTTATCTTGACACTATTGATTTATCATCTGTGGTAACACCGACGCGTAAAAACGGTTATTCTGGAACGTCGTACGCTGTTACAGCAGGTACCGGTTCAATCAGTGGAACGACATTTACAGTTGGTGCAGGAAATGGAACGATTACATTAAACGCAACAACAATAAATACTCCGTCTGCAACAATCAGTGGTGGTGCGACCAAGGTTTATAATTATGAAGCAACAACTTTAACTGCCGGCAATCCTGGTTCTTATGACAGTGGTGTTACTGTTAAATACAGTTTTGGTTATTCAACATCTGCCAATGGGACATATGGTAACTGGACCACTGCGTCTACAACCAACACGTTAAATATTGCCAAAGACGCCTTCCGGGGAACAAGGTATTACAAGGTAAAGGTTATAGCCAGCGATGGAACATTACCAGATGCAGAAGCGACATCGTCTTATACAACTATGACTTTAGAAAACAAGGCAATTACGTTTGATGCAAACGATGGAACACGTTCTGGAACATCACCATTATATGTATCTTATGACAACGTCGCGTTGTATACAACTGCGACTGGGACAACAACTGGGACATTACCAACTGCTTCAAAGTCAACAAATTATGTATGGTCTGGCTGGTATACTGGCAAAACCACAGGTTCACAAATATATGATGCCAACGGCACGATTACGTCAAGCACTGTTAGCGGTTATACCAGTGATTCAAAATGGGTTGCCACATCAGATCAAACACTTTATGCACATTATGAAGAATGTTCTTGCACCAAAGGATCAAACATTGATACATGCACTATAACTGCTGTTACCAACAATAAGTGTCAATACAGCTATTCTTGTTCTTATGGTTATACGAACAACACAAACGGTGTGTTTGAGGGTGCAGTTGGGGTTGGAAACAATACAAGTCCAAATTGTACCAAGAATGCTGTATCAACGATTACACTGGATAGCAAATATTATACGTCCAGCACTGCAACCAGTGGAACAAATGCCGATACAGCCGCAGCACCAACACCATTATATTTGTGGTACGGCAATGGATGGTACACCAATCCTGGAACAACAACTTCGTTTACTGGACTGGCCACGATACCAGCATACAGCAATTATGTATTTGGCGGATTCTATGATGGCAAGGCTGGAACAGGAACAAAAATAATCGATTCAGATGGTATGTTGGCCAGTGGTGTTACAAACACACAATTTGCAACCAGCGCAATATTATATGCCAAGTGGACACAGTGTTCATGCACAAACGGAACTGGGGCAACTGATTGTTCTGCAACCGTCAGCAACAATAAATGTAACTACACATGGTCTTGTAGTACACAATATTGGCACGCGACACAAAGCGCTTCCGCCCAGGAGACTTCGTTTACAGCGACCTGTAATTCTTGCCCAACAAATTATAATGATGGATCTGATGGCGACAGAAAAGCAAAAACAAGTTGCTATGCAAACAAGACCGCGATATGTACACAAAACGAATGTTCAAAGCCGACAAATTGTGAAACTGTGACTTGCACTGCATCATGTTCTTGTTCCCCAGCCGCAACATATAAACAGTATAGCGACGCAGAAGGCACAGGCAACGGTACAACTGTTGGTACAACATCGCAAGAATGTACAAAGAGTGTTGCAAGCGTAACCGCGGCAACTGGATATTATGTCAACGATAAATCTTGCGCAAAATGTAGTGACAAAAACGCAAGCTATCCATACAGTGTTGGCGGCAATTCTGGCGGTTGGACCGCATGTTACAGCGGAAACCAATCACGTCCATGGTCAGGTTCGGAAACACCATGTGTAAACCCAGATTTAACTGGATGCGCCAGCGTCACATGTGAATCTTGTTCAAACCAATCTTGTACCTATACCGCATATTTGAACGCGGCTGGAACTGGTGATGGTGATGTCAAAAGTGGATGTTCAACAAACGATTCTGCATGTCAACAAGGTGTCGCGGAATTATCAGCAAAAGAGAATTTCTGGGTCAGTGGCACAACATCTTGCCCAGCATGTAATGTTTCGTTTATTGACGAAGGATCGGACAATTGTGATGTAGAACACGCAACTGCAGCAACACAATCATTTACCCGTACATGTTACCATCAGACAAGTTCGGGCGGAAACATCGCGGAATCTGCATGTACTGGGACACAAAGTTGCGGGAAGAAAACACTGGGTACCTGTTACGTAACATCATGTGAAAATCACTATCACAAAAATGCCACAACCAATGCGACAAGTTGCCAACCAGATGTCTACACAATTACATTGGATGATACCACTGGCAGTGGCGGTATGGGTTCAATCAAAGAAGTGTATGCAGATAAATGGACCAACTCTACCAATACAACCATAACAAAAGTCACAAAACCATCTCGCACTAACTGGATTTTCCTTGGTTACTATGATGCTGCAACTGGTGGTTCTCAGATTATAAATTCCAATGGTGATTTGCCTTCTGCAAACACTATCACATCAAGCACAACATTATATGCACATTGGTCTCAGGGAACATTTACTTGTACAGCAGGCAAATCGGCAAGTGGCGCAAACTGCGCGGCGGGCTCTTACTGTCCGGGCGGCACAGTTAATGCAGGCGATCACGACAGTCCAACCATTGGTTGCCAACGCGCTTGTCCATCTGATGGATCCAATGCGGTTTCTTCACCGGAATCAAGTTCGCTTATTACCGCGTGTTTCACAACACGAACTGGTACTGCTATTGCCGATGGTCATGGTGGTGGCGACCAGGTATGCAATTATGTCGGTACAGCTGCTAGTGGCAGTTACACCAATTGTAAATCTGTAAAAATTAAATATTGTGATGCTGGGTATTATCGTGCCGCTAATGACGCCGCAAAATGCGAAAAAGTTGACACTGGGTTTTATAGCCCTGCACCATTAAGCACAATTGACGACCCAGCAAGTGTCGTACGCAACGAATGTCCAAACGACGGAACAACAGCATCTCAGACAGCATCATTGGTAACAGAATGTTATATAACAGACGCATGGCAAAACACGTCCCATGGTGGTCGCACAGCAAGATGCTATTACACTGTGTTGCTGTCGATAATGGGTATTACAGCCCTGCTCAATCGTATTATACAAGCGAGTCCGCACAACCAACAACGACAGTTGGATCTTCTGCAAATCAATATGAATGTCCAAACGGATACAGTGGTTCCGACAACGGTCGCGATGCAGAAGGTGATTGTTACTATACCTGTCCGTCAAAAACGGTTGATAATGCGTCAAGTGTAGCAGTTGACACACCCAAGGTGTATTACACCAACAATGTCTATCCAACGTGTACATATACCGCAACATGTGCCACTGGATATCATGCATCTGGGAACGGCACAAACACTCCGTCTTGCAACACAGATACGGATACCGCGTATAAAGTATGTCATTACACTAAAAATCTTGGGGCATCAACATACACTCTTGATGGTGGTGCATGTCAGGACAAAACTGGAACAACAGGTACCACTTTAACTCTTGCTAATTTGGCCAAATCGATTACTGGATTTGCATACAGCGAAGGTTTTGCTGACACATCTGCAAAGGGTACAACAAAACCATCTTCTGGTGCCGTAACCACAACAACTATTTTAGCAGCGGGTAATCGTGTAATCAGTTTATACTATAATCGTATCTCTCGTACGGTTACATTGACTTCTGGCACTGGTATCGCCAGCACAAGTGGCAGTGGTACCTATGAATACGGTGCATCCGTAACACTTGATGCAACATTAAGCAATGGATATGCTTGGTCAAAGTGGACACAAACAACTGGCGGGACCACTGTATCAACAACCAAGGCTTATCAGTTTAATATGCCGGCAAACAATGTTGCATATACAGCAAATGCGACAGAAAACACATATACAATTACATATAACCTGGACAACGGGGAACAAGGAACGACACATCCAGGAACATATAAAGTAACAGATAATGATATTACCATCAGCAATCCGACACGCACTGGATATACATTTACAGGGTGGACGGCGACAACTGCTGGTGCTTTGGCAAGTGGTTCATCGGCTTCTGGTTCTAACAACTTTAAGATTGCCAAGGGGTCTTATGGTAATATTACATTGACAGCGAAC
>CADAHF010000017.1 GCA_902787665.1 uncultured Pseudomonadota bacterium | reverse complement strand
TATAATACAAGCGCTTTCCACGTAAATAGGGAGAGCATAAAATATACAGAAAACCGGTACTTTTGACAGATTTATAACCCATAGCATGCTATGGAAATAAGTCTGGTATGCTGGTTTTGTGTGTACAAAAAATGGACAAAAAACAAAGAGATTTTGAATGCCAACAGTAAATCAACTGATTCGGAAACCACGTAAAAAGGTTGCTGTGAAATCTACGGCACCTGATATGATGGAAAATCCGCAAAAACGTGGTGTTTGCACACGTGTGTACACAACCACCACGTGTGTACACAACCACGCCTAAGAAACCTAACTCCGCTCAACGTAAAGTGGCGCGTGTTAAATTGGCCAATGGTCGCGAAGTGACGGCTTATATTCCTGGCGAAGGTCACAATTTGCAGGAACACAGTGTTGTTATGATTCGTGGCGGTCGTGTAAAGGACTTGCCAGGTGTGAAATATCACATCATTCGTGGTATCTTGGATACCAAGGGTGTTGAATCCAGAAAGCAGGGTCGTTCGTTATATGGGGCCAAGGTACAAAAATAATTAACCAATAACACGCAGTGAAATCTGTGTGAGTAATTCGGAAACGAATGAAGCAATAAAAAGGAAACAAAATGTCAAGACGTAAAGCTGCAACAAAACGTGAGATTTTACCAGATTCTAAGTATAACAATCTGGTTGTTGCAAAATGTATTAATGTTGTTATGTGGGATGGCAAAAAGGAAGTTGCCGAAAACATCGTTTATGGTGCATTGGATAAACTGAAAAAAGTTGCAAAAGACGGCAATGAATTGGCTGCATTTTTGGAAGCGGTCGATGCGTTGAAACCAAGTGTTGAGGTTAAGGGTCGTCGTGTTGGCGGTGCAACATATCAGGTCCCAGTCGAAGTTCGTCCAGAACGTCAGCAAACATTGGCATTGCGTTGGTTGGTTATGTTCGCACGTAAACGCGGTGAACGCAGCATGGAAGAAAGACTGTTTGCAGAAATGCGTGATGCCTTGAATGGTCAGGGTGGCGCATTCAAAAAGAAAATTGATACCCACAAGATGGCAGAAGCGAACAAGGCGTTTGCTCATTTCCGTTGGTAATTTAACGAAAGAAAACAAAAGGAAATTACAATGTCTGTTGGAAAAACCGCCCCTTTACATATGTACCGCAACATCGGTATTATGGCGCATATTGACGCGGGGAAAACAACAACTTCTGAACGTATTTTGTTCTATACCGGTAAGACATATAAGATTGGTGAAGTGCACGATGGTGCCGCCACTATGGACTGGATGGAACAGGAACAAGAACGTGGTATTACAATTACATCTGCGGCAACAACATGTTTTTGGCGCGATCATCGTATTAACTTGATTGATACCCCGGGACACGTTGACTTTACAATGGAAGTGGAACGTTCATTGCGTGTTTTGGACGGTGCGGTGGCTGTTTTTGAATCTGTGTCGGGCGTGCAACCACAAACTGAAACAGTGTGGCGCCAGGCGGATCGTTACAATGTTCCACGTATTTGCTTTATTAATAAGATGGATCGTATCGGTGGAAACTTCTTCCGCTGTGTTGATATGATTCGTGAACGGTTGGGTGCAAACCCATTGGTTATCAATTTCCCAATTGGTGCAGAATCTGATTTCAAAGGCGTTGTTGATGTCGTTGAAATGAAAGGTTTAATTTGGGAAGATGAAACAGGATCTCATCCAATTACCATTGAAATTCCAGAAGAATTGAAAGCTAAGGCCGAAGAATTACACAACAAATTGGTTGAAGAAGTTGTGACACTGGATGATACCATCATGGAAGAATACATGGAAGGTAAAATCCCAGATGTTGCCACAATTAAAAAATTAATTCGCAAGGGAACAATTAATCAAAACTTTAATCCAATTTTGTGCGGTACTGCATTTAAGAACAAAGGTGTTCAACCATTGTTGGATGCGATTGTTGATTATTTGCCAAGTCCGTTGGATGTTCCGGCTATTAAGGGAACAAAATTGGACAAAGAAACGGTTATCGAACGTCATCCAGATGCCAAAGAACCATTCAGTGCGTTGGCATTTAAGGTTGCAAACGATCCGTTTGTTGGAAATTTGATGTTCATCCGTATTTATTCGGGTAAATTGATTTCTGGGTCTTACATTTATAATTCCAACCGCGATAAACGCGAACGCGTCGGTCGTATGTTGTTGATGCATTCTAATCAACGTGAAGAAATCAAAGAAGCATCTGCTGGTGACATTATCACACTTGTTGGTATGAAGGAAACGATTACTGGTGATACATTGTGTGATGAAGCAAACCCAATTATTTTGGAAAACATTCACATTCCAGAACCGGTTATTTCTATTGCTGTTGAACCAAAGACCAAGGCCGATGTTGAAAAGATGGCGTTGGGCTTGCAAGCATTGGCCAAAGAAGACCCATCGTTCCGCGTTTCTGTGGACGAAGAATCTGGTCAGACAATTTTGGCTGGTGTTGGTGAATTGCACTTGGAAATTTTGGTTGACCGTTTGTCGCGTGAATTCAAGGTTGATGTTAACGTTGGTGAACCACGTATTGCATACCGTGAAACATTCACAAGACCAGTTACCGAAGAATATACACACAAGAAACAATCTGGTGGTTCGGGTCAATACGCCCAGGTGAAAATTGAATTTGAACCGTTGGAACCAGGCAAGGGTTACGAATTCGAAAACAAGATTGTTGGTGGTGCGATTCCAAAAGAATACATCCCGGGTGTAGAAAAGGGTTTAAAGATAGCGCAACAGACAGGTGTCTTGATTGGCTATCCAACAGTGGATTTCAAGGCAACATTGGTAGATGGTAAATATCACGAAGTTGACTCTAATGTGTTATGCTTTGAAATAGCGGCGCGTGCATGCTTCCGCGAAGCGATGAAGAAGGCGGCGCCAAAGTTGTTGGAACCGATTATGAAACTTTCGGTTAACACACCGGAAGAATATGTCGGTGACATCATCGGTGACTTGAACAGCCGTCGTGGTCAAATCAACGGAATTGAAACACAATTCGGTAATCAATTGATTTCTGCATTTGTGCCGTTGGCAAACCTGTTCGGATATGTCAAGACACTGCGTTCTTTGTCACAGGGGCGTGCAAATCCATATATGGAATTGTCACACTATGCCGAAGTGCCGCAGAATGTTGCAGACGAAGTTATAAAGAAGTTAACAAAGTAAAAAAAGATTGAGATTTGAAATTTCTGGTCTATGATTACATTCAGAAATCCAAGACCGGAAATCAAAATCAAAATAACAAACGAAGCCTTAAGGAGAAAACTATGGCAAAAGAAAAATATGTAAGAACCAAGCCGCACGTTAATATCGGTACCATTGGTCACGTTGATCACGGTAAAACAACATTGACTGCTGCTATCGTTCACTACTATGGCGTTGGTACAGACGCACAAAAGGGTGTTGATCAAATCGATAACGCACCAGAAGAACGTGCACGTGGTATTACAATTAACACAGCACACGTTGAATATGAAACAGCCAATCGTCACTATGCTCACGTTGACTGCCCAGGACACGCTGACTATGTTAAAAACATGATTACCGGTGCTGCCCAGATGGACGGTGCAATTTTGGTTGTGGCTGCAACTGATGGTCCTATGCCACAGACACGTGAACACATCTTGTTGGCACGTCAGGTCGGTATTCCAAAAATCGTTGTTTATTTGAACAAATGCGATTTGGCAAACGATCCTGAATTGTTGGAATTGGTTGAAATGGAAATTCGTGAATTGTTGTCTGCAAATGACTTCGATGGCGAAAATGCTCCAATCATCCGTGGTTCTGCTGTTTCCGCATTGGAAGGCAAAAACGACGGTTTGGGCAAAGAATCAATTGACGCTTTGTTGAAAGCTTGCGATGAATACATCCCAATGCCAGAACGTCCAGTTGATAAACCATTCTTGATGCCAATTGAAGACGTGTTCTCTATCACAGGTCGTGGAACCGTGGTTACAGGCCGTGTTGAATCAGGTGTTGTCAAAGTTGGTGACGAATGTGAAATCGTTGGTTTGCGTCCAACACAAAAAACAGTTGTTACCGGTGTCGAAATGTTCCGCAAAATGTTGGATCAGGGTGAAGCCGGCGATAACGTAGGTTTGTTGTTGCGTGGAACCAAGAAGGAAGAAGTTGAACGTGGTCAGATTATCTGCAAACCAGGCTCAATCACTCCACACACAGACTTTGAAGCTGAAGTTTATATTTTGACAAAAGAAGAAGGTGGCCGTCATACTGCATTCTTTAGCAACTATCGTCCACAGTTCTACTTCAGCACAACAGACGTAACTGGAACAATCACATTGCCAGCAGACAAAGAAATGGTTCTGCCAGGTGATAACGTCCGTATTACAGTGCAATTGATTGCACCAATCGCTATGGACGAAGGTCGCCGCTTTGCTATCCGTGAAGGCGGACGCACAGTCGGTGCAGGTGTTGTATCCAAGATTATAAAATAATGGTAACAAAACAGGCCGGTGTAATTGGATTAAAGCTCCAATGATTACCGGCCTGAATAACGATAAGGAAAACGAACAATGGTACCAGCATCAAAAATTCGTATTAAATTAACAGCGTTTGATCATCGTAATTTGATGGAATCTGTTGATGAAATTGTAAAGACAGCAAAGCGCACTGGCGCAGATGTCGTTGGGCCTGTTCGCTTGCCGACATTGATTCAAAAATTTACAGTGAACCGTTCACCACACGTTGATAAAAAATCACGTGAACAATTCGAAATCCGCAATCATAAAGCGGTCGTAGATATTGTTAATCCAACCCCTCAGACAGTTGATGCATTGATGAAGTTGGATTTGACGTCTGGTGTCGATGTAAAAATTAAATTGTAAACTGTTAGCGTTGGTACGGGATGCAAAAATAAAACGTGCCAACCTCTGACTAAAAAAAGGCAAAAAAATGAAACGTAGCGGATTAATAACAACAAAAATAGGTATGACTCGTCTTTATGACGACGGCGGGGTTGCTCACCCGGTCACAGTATTGTCGGTTGGCGATTGCACAGTTATTGGTAATCGAACAATGGACAAAAACGGCTATGTCGCAAATGTTTTAGGTTTGCGCGAAGCCAAGGCAAAACATGTTGCAAAACCACAAGCGGTTGCAGCAGAAAAATCAGGTGTGAAACCATTTCGCAAGGTTGCGGAATTCCGTGTAACCGATGATTGCATCATTCCAGTTGGAACAGCATTGTCGGCGTCTCATTTTGTTGTCGGTCAATTTATTGATGTCCAAGCAACAAGCAAGGGTAAGGGCTTTCAAGGTGCGATGAAACGTCATAACTTTGGCGGTAAAGAAGCATCACACGGTGTTTTGAAAGCACATCGTTCATTGGGTGGTACAGGTATGCGTGAATGGCCAGGTCGTGTTTTGAAGGGTAAAAAGATGGCCGGTCAAATGGGTAATGAAACTGTTACTGTCCAGAATTTAAAAGTATTTGGCGTTGATGAAGCAGAAAATTTAATCTTTGTTGAAGGCGCTGTTCCAGGTGCAAATGGCACATTTGTATTGGTGACAGATGCCGTTAAAAAAGAACACAAAGATTTACCTGTTCCAACCAAGTTAAACAATGCCGGGGCTACATCTGAAGCAGCAGCTGAACCAGTAGTTGAAGAAACAACTGAAACAGAAGCTGTGGCGGAATAAGTAATACGACAGCAAAATTAAGGTGAATAAAATGCAATTAGACATTATAAATTTTGATGGTAAAGCAGTCGGCAAAGTTGAATTGCAAGACAGCATTTTTGGTTTGGAACCACGTGCAGATATTTTGCACCGTGTTGTTACATGGCAACGCGCAAAATCACGTGCCGGCACACATGCAGTGAAAACTGTATCTGATGTCGCAGGAAGTGGTAAAAAAGCATTCAAACAGAAAAAGACCGGTAACGCACGTGAAGGTGAAAGATACAATGTTCATATGCGTGGTGGTGGTGTCGTTCATGGTCCAGTTGTTCGTGATCATGCGATTGATTTGCCAAAAAAGATTCGTTCTTTGGGCTTGAAGATGGCTTTGTCATCTAAGGCAAAAGAAGGCGCGTTAATCATTATCGATTCTGAAAAATTGAAAGCTGCTAAAACAGGTGATTTTGCAAAGCAGTTGAAAAAACTGAATATTGCATCTGCACTGTTTGTAGGTGCTGACAAATTGGATGAAAACTTCAAGAAATCTGCATCTAATATCGCGAATGTTGACGCTTTGCCAACAATCGGTTTGAATGTATTGGATATCTTGAAACATGAAAAATTGGTTTTGACGGCTGATGCAGTCAAAGCAGTGGAAGCAAGATTAGCATAAAACTATAAGGTCAATAAAATGGCAGAAAAGAAAGTTAAAGCAGAAAAGAAAATCGTTGCGACCGCCGGTGCTTTTGACATCCTGCGTCGTCCGATTATTACAGAAAAAGCAGCCAAATTGGCTGAAAGCAACAGTGTCGCATTCGAAGTTGCAGCATCTGCAACCAAAGAAGATGTCGCACGTGCCGTTGAGGCGGTTTACAATGTTAAGCCAACAAAAGTTAACATTGTTGTCGCAAAAGGTAAGGTGAAGTCTTTCCGTGGTCGCAACAGTGGCACACAGCGCACTGTGAAAAAAGCATATGTATCATTACCAGCAGATGCAAAATTGGATCTGTCTGCAAATGTACAGTAAATAAATTAACAGCCCTAACAGAGAATCCAGATTTTTGGACGTTATTGTTACGGCAAACAAAGGTAGAAAGAAATGGCATTAAAGCATTATAAACCGACAACTGCAGGAACGCGTGGATTGACCCAGGTTGATCGTAGCGAACTGTACAAAGGTGCGCCAGAAAAGGCATTGACTGTCGGTATCAAGTCCAAAGGTGGACGTAATAATTTTGGTCATGTGACTGTTATGCATCAAGGTGGCGGTCACAAGCGCAGTTATCGTTTGATTGATTTCAAACGTAAAAAATTGGATGTTCCAGCAACAGTGTTGCGTTTGGAATACGATCCAAATCGTACTGCATTTATCGCATTGATTGAATACAAAGATGGTATCCGTTCATATATTTTGGCACCACGTGATTTGAAAGCAGGTGATGTGGTTATTGCTGGTGAACGCGAAGATATCAAACCAGGTAATGCGATGCCATTAAAGAATATGCCAATCGGTACAATCGTGCATAACGTTGAATTGAAACCAGGTGCTGGCGGTCAATTGGCTCGCAGTGCAGGGTGCTATGCTCAGTTGATGGGTAAAGACGGCGTCTATGCTCAGATTAAAATGAACAGCGGTGAGTTGCGCAAAGTTCATTCTGATTGTTTCGCCACTGTTGGCAGCGTTTCCAATCCGGATCAACGCAATGTCAACTTGGGCAAGGCCGGACGCGCACGTTGGTTGGGTGTTCGCCCATCTGTCCGCGGTATGGCAATGAACCCGAATGATCACCCGATGGGTGGTGGTAACGGTCATTCCAAGGGCCACGAACCAGTATCACGTACAGGTATTCCAGCCAAGGGATATCGTACCCGTAGCAATAAACGTACTGCAAAGATGATTATCCGTAGCAGACATTTGGCAAAGAAGAAATAATAGAAAAACGGAGTAAATGATGTCTCGTTCAGTATGGAAAGGTCCTTATGTTCACCCATCTGTCTTGAAAAAGACAGCTGCGGCAAATGAAAAAGATGACCGTAAACCAATTAAAACTTGGTCCCGTGGCAGCACAATCGTGCCACCAATGGTTGGATTAACATTCGAAGTGCACAATGGTAACAAATTTATTCCTGTGTCAATTGTCGAAGATATGATTGGACACAAATTGGGTGAATTTGCACCAACACGTACTTTCAAAGGCCACGCAGCAAATAAAAAAGCCGCAGCGGCAGCAAAGAAATAATAGTTTCGTAAAGGTAAGGTACAGTTATGACAACGACAAGATATGGAATCAAAGATAATCAAGTTCGTGCGTTCAACAAAATGATTCGCATCAGCCATCAAAAATTAAACTTGGTGTGCGATTTGGTGCGTGGTTTGCCAGTTGATCGTGCAATTGATGTCTTGAAATTTTCAAAAAAACGTGTTGCTGGCGAAGTGTTAAAGACATTGTTGTCTGCGATTGCCAATGCGGAACACAATAAAAATTTGTCTGCGGATACTTTGTTCATCAAAGAAATTTGGTGTGGCAAAGCATTGACAATGAAACGCATTATGGCGGGACCACGTGGCAGCGCGCGTCCAATTTTGAAACCTTTCTCTAATCTGACAATCGTGTTGGAATCGGGTAAGGCGCCAGAAAAGAAAGCAAAAAAGACAGCTGAAAAAGCTGAAACAAAAAAGGCCGACAAAAAGGCAAAATAGTAAACCCGTGGAACGTGGTATGGGGAAACCCTGAATAAAGCAAAGGCTTCAAGAACACGAACCACTAAACAAGGAAAACAGAAATGGGACAGAAAGTATCGCCAATTTCACAGCGTTTGGGAATTAACAAAGTTACAGATTCCCGCTGGATTGCTGGCAAAAAGGACTATGCCAAATTGTTGGCAGAAGATAACCAAATTCGTTCTTTCATTGAAAAGAAATTGAAAAAGGCGGGTTTGGCAAAAATTGTTATTGAACGTTTGGCCAAGAAAGTGGTCGTAACCGTGCACACATCTCGTCCGGGTATGATTATTGGTAAAAACGGTGCAGACATTGAAACATTGCGTAACGATATTAAAAAGTTGGTTAAGAACGACCAGGTTGTTGTTAATATCTATGAAGTTCGTCGTCCAGATTTGAATGCACAACTGGTTGCCCAGGGTATCGCACAACAAATCGAAGGTCGTGTTTCTTTCAAACGCGCAATGAAAAAAGCTGTTCAAAATGCACAGAAAGCTGGTGCCCAGGGTATCAAAGTTATGTGCAGTGGTCGTCTTAACGGTGCGGAAATCGCCCGCAGCGAACAAATTCGTGAAGGTCGTATTCCATTGCATACATTGCGTGCAGATATTGATTATGCAGCGATTCAGGCAAAAACAACATACGGTGTCGTTGGTGTAAAAGTTTGGATTTACACTGGTGATGTTGTGAATAAAGAAAAGTTGGCTTCTGAAATGGCTCGTCCAACAGAATATGCCGGCAGCAGTGAAAGAAAGAGCAAATAAGTCTAAAGGAATTAAACCATGTTAATGCCAAATAAAACAAAGTTTCGCAAACAACACAAAGGTCGTATTCACGGCGCCACCAAGGGTGGAAGCGAATTGGCGTTCGGTTCGTTTGGACTGAAAGCCATGACACCAGAACGCATTACGGCGCGTCAAATCGAAGCTGCCCGTCGTGCAATTACACGTCATATGAGACGTCAGGGTAAATTGTGGATTCGTATTTTCCCAGATGTTCCAGTTACTGTTAAGCCAGCCCAGGTTCGTATGGGTAAAGGTAAGGGTGCAGTTGAATACTGGATTTGCCGTGTAAAACCAGGTCGTATCATGTTCGAAGTTGACGGTGTTAAACCGGAAATCGCATATGAAGCATTTGCATTGGCTTCAGCGAAACTGCCGGTTAAGACCAAAGTTGTCGATCGTAAAGTTAACTAATTAGTATCCAAAGCAAAAAGGAATTTAAAATGGCAGAAAAAAAACAAGCAAAAGAAAACCTGACGAAAGATGCTTTGGAAAGCAAATTGGTTGATTTGAAGAAAGAACAAATGAACCAACGTTTCCAGCACGCAGCAGGCCAATTACCAAAAACACATGTAATGCGCCAAACTCGTCGGGAAATTGCACGTGTTAAAACAAAACTGAATGCGGCAAAATAAAAAATAGCTGATTTTTGTTGAGATTTCTTAAATTTAAGGTATCATAGGCAAATGTCGGTAAAAAATAACAATGTAACAAATGTAAGGGACAAAAGTTATGCCAAAACGTATATTGCAAGGAATTGTTAAAAGTACAGCAAATGACAAGACCGTTGTTGTTGAAGTAGAACGTCGTTTCCGTCACCCGCTGTATGGCAAGTTCGTGAAGCAGAACAAAAAATACAAAGCACACGATGAAAACAACGAATACAAGGTTGGCGACATCGTTGCTATTGAAGAACATCGTCCAATTTCCAAGACAAAAACTTGGGTGGTTAAGGGGCGCGTTGGCGTTTCCAAAGACGGTGATGTCGAAGTTGTCGACTAAAATAACAAATAGGGTTCTTTGAGGGCATATGCCAGTCGGAACCCAGAAACAAAGCGTTTGGGGATTGCCCAGGTCGCAGGAAAAAGGTAAAAAAATGATACAAAATGAAACAGTTATGAATGTTGCAGATAACAGTGGTGCACGTAAAGCAATGTGTATCAAGGTTTTGGGCGGTTCTCATCGTCGTTATGCAACAGTTGGTGACAAAATTGTTGTTGCCATCAAAGAAGCCATTCCACGTGGCAAAGTTCAAAAGGGAACGGTGCAACGCGCAATTATCGTGCGTACTAAGTTCCCAGTAAAACGTCCAGATGGTTCTATTATCCGTTTTGATGATAATGCGGTTGTTTTGATTAACAAAAACAACTTTGAACCAATTGGAACACGTATCTTTGGACCAATCGCGCGTGAGGTTCGTCGTAAATATGACGTTCAAAAAATCGTGTCTTTGGCACCAGAAGTTTTGTAAAAGGCGTCCGGAAAAATAAAAGGTAAAGATATGAAAATCAAAAAAGGCGATGAAGTCGTAGTTATTTCAGGAAAATACAAGGGCGTCAAAGGCAAGGTGCTGGAAGCGCGTCCATCTGAATCGCGTGTCGTTGTCGAAGGTGTTAACCGTCACAAATGGCATGTAAAACCAACCCAGGATACCCCAGGTCACATCGTTGATCGCGAGGCACCATTGCATGTATCTAATGTTGCATTGGTTGATCCAAAAACTAAAAAAGCAACACGCGTTGGATACAAAATGGCGGGCGATAAAAAAGTTCGTGTCGCTAAAAAATCTGGGACAGAATTATAAAAACAATAAACCGGTTTCCGCTGTTACGGAAACAAAACGTTAAGGAAAAAAGAAATGCAAAGCAGATTGCGTGAAATTTATGAAAAACAGATTGTGCCAGAATTGGTCAAAGAATTCGGGTACAAAAATGCGCTGGCTGTGCCAAAATTGTCCAAAATTGTTTTGAACATGGGTGTCGGCGAAGCGGTTTCTGATAAAAAGAAATTGGATGCAGCGGCGGCTGATTTGACCGCTATTGCTGCACAAAAATCGGTTATTACACATGCCAAGAAATCTATCGCGACATATCGTCTGCGCGAAGGTCAAGCAATTGGAACCAAGGTTACATTGCGTGGTAAAAGAATGTATGATTTCTTGGATAAGTTAATCACAGTGGCGTTGCCACGTGTAAAAGATTTTCGTGGATTGTCAAAATCTAAATTTGATGGTCGTGGAAACTATGCGTTTGGTATCAAAGAACATTTGATATTCCCAGAAATTTCTGTCGATAAAATCGATTCGATTCGTGGGATGGATATTGTTATTGCAACAACTGCAAAAACAGATGATGAAGCTCGTGCATTGCTGACCAAAATCGGCTTGCCTTTGGTTTTAAAATAAATAAAAAGGTATAAAAATGGCTAAATTAGCGTTGATAAATAAACAAAAAAGACGTGAAGCATTGGTCGCAAAATATGCAAAAAAGCGCGAAGCGATCAAGGAAAAAATGTCCGTCAATGCGACCCCAGAAGAACGCATGGACGCGATGAAGAAATTGGCAAAATTGCCACGTAACGCAAACCCAACACGTTTGCACAATCGTTGTTCGGTCACTGGTCGTGCACGCGGATTCTTCCGTATGTTCGGTTTGTGCCGCCAACAAGTTCGTACCCAGGCATCCGAAGGTAAATTGCCAGGTGTTCGCAAATCAAGTTGGTAAAGCGATTAAGTTTAACAAAAGCCCAGTTGTGGACAATGCAGCTGGCCAATGTGTGAGATAAACTCACAGATAAGGAGTACAAAGATGTCATTATCACACCCAATCGGAGACATGTTGACTCGCATCCGTAACGGTCAAGTGGCGGGTAAAGAAACAGTCACCGTTCCAAACAGCAAACTGCGTGCAGCAGTTCTGAATGTATTAAAGGAAGAAGGTTTTATTACCGATTTCCGTCAAGAAAAAATTGATGAACACCGTTCAAATTTGGTCATCGAATTGAAATATGTTGGTGGCAACGGTGCAATCCAAGAAATTTCTGTCGTGTCAAAGCCGGGTCGCCGTGTGTATTCAGGCAGTGCCAAAATGCCAAAGGTTTTAAATGGCTTGGGTATTGCGATTGTTTCCACACCAAACGGGGTCATGACTGATCACAAAGCACGCTTAATGAATGTTGGCGGCGAAGTGTTGTGCAAGGTTATATAATTAATAGCAGAAGGATTAAGTTATGTCTCGTGCAGGAAAATATCCAGTTGTTTTAAAGGATGGCGTTACAGCGGCAATTGTCGATGGCGCGATTGTTATTAAAGGTCCAAAGGGCGAATTGAAAGTTCCAGTTGACACAAAACACGCAAATCTTGTCGATGTTAAAATCGAAGCTGGTGAAGTTATTGTTACACCAAAAAATGCCGAAGATAAAACATCGCGCGCAATGTGGGGAACAATGACACGCAATATTCGCAGTGCTGTGGAAGGTGTCACAGTTGGTTTCGCCAAGGAAATGTATATGAAAGGCGTTGGTTACAAAGCATCTGTGTCGGGCAACAAATTAACTTTGGTTGCTGGTTATTCGCATGATGTTGTCATGGAAATTCCAGCGGGTTTGACCGTTGAAATGGGCGGCGCACCAACAGAATTTACCGTCAAGGGTATTGATAAATGCTTGGTCGGTTTGTTTGCTGACAAGATTCATAAGGTTCGCAAGGCCGATCCATACAAGGGTAAAGGTATCTTCTATAAGGGCGAAAATATCCGTCACAAAGAAGGTAAAAAGAAATAATAAATAGTTCCCGCTGTTACGGGGGCTGACAAAAAAGGAAAAAAAATGTTGAAACATTTGTCTACAGAAGAAAGACGCACGTTAGCAAATCGCAGTGCGTTGAAAAGAAAAAATCCTGGCAAGATTCGCTTGTCGGTTTTCCGTTCTGGACGTCATATTGAAATCCAGGCAATTGATGATGTGCGTGGTCACACACTGTGTGCAGCATCAAGCAAGGAAAAAGGCTTTGCAGGTAAGGGCTGGAATGTCGCAGGTGCAGAATTAGTTGGTAAAGCATTTGCAGAACGTTTGGTCAAAGCAAAGTTGGCTGATAATTGTTATTTTGATCGTGGTGGATATCGCTATCATGGTCGTGTAAAAGCACTGTGCGAAGCAATTCGTGCTGGTGGCGTCAGAATTTAATTTTAAGATTCAACGGAGTATATAAATGGCACGTTTTGATGATAAAAAATTACAGACGGATAACTTGGTAGACAAATTGGTTTCTATCAACCGTGTTTCCAAGACCGTTAAGGGTGGTAAGAATATGTCTTTCTCGGCACTGGTTGTTGTCGGGGATAAAGCAGGTCGCGTTGGTTTTGGTAAGGGTAAAGCTTTGGAAGTTCAATCTGCTGTACAGAAAGCAACCAAGGCAGCCAAAGCAAAAATGATTCGCGTTCCGTTAAAAGAAGGTCGCACATTGCATCATGATATTGATGCGAAATATGGTGCATCTAAATTGGTTGTTCGCAGTGCTGTTCCAGGTACCGGTATTATTGCTGGTGGTGCGTTGCGTGCAGTGTTTGAATGTTTGGGTGTTCAAGATGTTGTTGTTAAATCCCAGGGTTCAAACAATCCAAACAATATGGTTCGTGCAGCATTTTTGGCTTTTGCAAAAATGAATTCGCCAAAGACAGTTGCAGCACGTCGTGGTAAAACAGTTTCTGAAATTATTGCCGGTCGCGATGGCAAAAAATATGAAGAATCTGCTGAAGCCGCAGAATAAAAATTAAAAACCGAGTACGTAAACACTTGTTTATGTGCGAAAAAGAACTAAGTATAGTTCATAGGACTAAAAGGATAGAAGATGAAATTAAATGCATTGATGGATAATATGGGTGCACGCAAAGACGTAAAACGCGTCGGTCGTGGTATGGCATCTGGCTATGGTAAAACATCTGGCCGTGGTAACAAGGGGCAAAAGGCACGTGCTGGTTCACGCAAACAAGCGACGTTCCAAGGTGGTCAAATGCCAATTTTGCGCCGTTTTCCAAAGTTTGGTTTTAACAATCCGTTCCACAAAGAATATGCAACAATCAACCTGGGTGATATCGAGAAATTTATCGCAGCAGGTAAAATTGATGCGTCAAAAGAAATCACAATTGAATCTTTGTTGGCTGCAAAAATTATCAATCGCAAGATGGATGGTTTGAAAGTGTTGGCTAAGGGCGAAATTAAATCTGCAATAAATGTTGTTGCAACAAAATGGTCCAAGACAGCCGAAGCAGCGATTGTTAAAGCGGGTGGCACAATCAAAAACAAATAACTTTCATTTAACGGGTAAAGATTCGCACAATGAAATTCTTGAAAAAATACTTTGGAAATTTGACTGATTTACAGAAACGCATTCTGTTCACACTGGGTGCGTTGGTTGTATATCGTATTGGGTCATTTATTCCATTACCGGGGGTCAATGC
>CADAHF010000016.1 GCA_902787665.1 uncultured Pseudomonadota bacterium | reverse complement strand
GCAACCTTTTTACGTGGTTTCCGAATCAGTTGATTTACTGTTGGCATTCAAAATCTCTTTGTTTTTTGTCCATTTTTTGCACACAACAAACCCGCATATCAGACTTATTTCCATGGCATGCCGTGGGTTATAAATCTGTCAAAAGACGCGGTTTTCTGTGTTTTTTTAACTTTCCCTGTTTACGTGGAAAGCTAACTCATTATAACCGCAAACGCCCGATTGTCAAGGAAAAACACGAAAATTTGTATCAAAAAGCGCAAAAAACAGCGCCCCGTGGGTCATTCCCCATGCGACAAGGATACACGGGGACCACGGGACGCGACCTTTAGGGACACACCTAAAGAAACTTTTTCGACCTATTTACATGCGCCATAAGATTTGGCAACAGCTTCGTTTTCGATACAGATACTGCCAGAATCAACACATGCCGAACGCACCAATGTCGTTGTGCCATTGGTCTTTGGTTTATAATTCAGCGCGACATTTTTGCATTGGTTCACATCGGTATATTGCGCGCATGCCGATTTCCAAGTTTTACAATCAACAACCGTTGATGTTGGCGAAACAGTATCTGGCAAACGCAGGTTCCATTTCACATAGAAATCTTTCAATGAATCAATAGAATGCGATTTACCAAACGCAACAGTGTTCAAACCATCACCGACACGGCAACTGATGTTGCTGCGTTCAACAAACGCGGTAATAGCCGTTGCAACGCCACCGGCGCCGGCACCAATCGCGGCACCTGTTGCGATACTGCGGCCCATATTTGATTCCGTATTCAGCACATTCAATTTTGCAAATACTTTATCCAGCGCTTTGATTTGAACATCTAATTCTTCACAAGATATGCATTCTGCACCAACATTATCACATGCTGTTTCTTGATCTGTGCTGCGCAGTGATGGAACTTCACAACCTGTAATTGTTTCACAAACAGTTCCAGCCGGATCTAATTTAAGCCCTGTATATTCTGCTTCCAACTTTGCTATGCATTGCATTGTGTCCACGTTACCGCTTTTCCGACATACTGCGTTCCATTCTTGATTATCTGCAAACTTGATACCAGAATCTTCGGCAATTTTATATTTGCATCCGAAATATTGGTTGCCATAATTCAACTTTACCTTGCGTTGTGGTTTTGCAGAACTGTATCTTTCATACAAATCGACAATCGCTTCGCATTGACCTTTCTTTAATTCAGTAATTGTTATATTTTTATCATCTGGCAGATATTCGTTCAAGATGGCAACGTCAGACCAATTCTTTTGAATATCTTTTTCCAAATCTTTCAGATCTTTGCCACAATCAAACGCACGCGCACCATGTCCAGCGATTGCACCGATACCAGCACCCAAAACGGTTCCACCACCAACACCAACAACGGCGGCAGTGCTTGTATCATTCAACAATGAAAATCCGAACAAATCTTTGTTGCAACTGAACGTGTCGCCGGCTGGCCGCCAAACCTCTGCCAATCTGTCGTCGCCCAATGCGCCAAACAACCAGCTGTTTTTAATCTGTTCATCTTTATTATATGCAGCCACGCGCAGATAGCATGTTGCCGTTGTTGCATCCCAACGCGCATAGTGTCCACGCTGACCATCAACACCCGGGTTGCCATCATTTACCTGGGCGCCCAATGGGTTGGTTTTAATAAGGACATTACCCTGTTGATTATTGTATGCGCCAACATTTTTGTTATATTCGTTTGTTGTTGTACCATTGTTCGCAACCGCGGCAAAGGATGAACCGTATGTATTTTTATCCAATAACATACAAGTATTTTCCGCCTGGTTTGGTGTTAAACCAGTTTTACGCAATACGAAAGTATAGTATTCCGGTTGGACCTTGCGCGAATTAAAGTCAATCCACACATCCGCCATTGTGCGATATACTGGCTTGCAATCAAGACGCACCGAAGATATACATTTATCAACCTGGACCGAGCAAAGTCCCATTCCATTAACAATAGCATTTCGCATATCTTCATTAAACAAATCATTCAAACCACCCGCCAACGCACCATTATTAATGCATGCCAAAACATCGTTCATACACTGCGCCGTTCCATATTCAGAATTACGAACGCCACCGTCTGGACAATCAAAAGTTTCCGGCTGGGGTTGTGGTTCCGGTTCTGGCTGGGGTTGAGGTGTCACCGGCACAGTTTCTTTTTCGACGGCAACATTACCCGTTGCACTTATCGGTGCGACCGGCATTGTCGGCATATGAACCGTTGACAACGAACGATTCGCATTCACAGCCGCGCGTGGCGATTCCGCCGCACCCGCCGCGAACAGCGTCGCAAATCCAAACGCGCATGCAATTGATGCACCAAACAGTTTTCTTAAACTACGCATAAAATCCCCCCTTGAATAATCTTTTTAATTATACCACAAAAAAGCCCTAAAAAAAGTTTTTTAATAAACAATTTTTACTTTTTATAGCAAACAATAAAATGTTGACAAAATATATAAATGTCTATAACATATACACTATGTTGAATTGGGTTATCAATTTTTACAAATCGCACAAATGCGTCATTTTATGGACGATTGGCTATTTTATTGCCACATGGGCGATTATGTATTTTATGTTCGACTTTAATGTATTGTCGACATATCGTTGGCACCAACTGGCACATGCGCACCTGCGCGGGTTTCCGGGTTTTGTGTTTGGTATTTTGGTCTTGGCGGCTGTTCCAATGTATGTTGCAACCACCATTGTAATTGCAAAAACCCAAAAACCATTGTTCACAATTCCAGAATTTATCAAACGCGCATTTATCCAAACACCAATGGACGAAGACAAACCTGCCGAAGTATCCGCCACACCACAGGTTAATCAAGAAAAAACAGATACCCCGACACTGCCTGAAAACATCCCAAGTGAACTGCGCGCGATCTATGCACGGGCGCGGGAAAACATTGGTCGCACACCCCAATCCGTATTTGATTTAGGTAATGTAACACAACCAACAACGGAACCAAAAACAGAACCAGAACAAGAAAAGACGGAACCAACCGACATCCCTATTCCAACGGACTTTGACATTGATGATTTTGATGATATTGACAATTCAATTCCGCACTTTACCGACATAAATTTTGATGAAGATAATGATGACGAAGAAGAACCGGTTGATTTTGACAACATAAAAACAATCAGCGACACTGCCAAACCCGTCACAGAATTTTTAAGCACGAAATCGATTTCATATAATATTGATGGCGATGTTGTTATTACCGATAAATTTGCAATTATTGCACATACCGACCCTGAATTTTGGGTTGCCGATAATGAATCTTGGTTTGCTGCTGGCAAAACCCGTCCATCACCAGTTGAATTGGTAAAATCTGTGGCAACCGCGCACGATGTTGAACCGGTATTATATTTGGAATCAAAAAATATAATGGACATCGACACCCTGATTCCACAATGGGAATCAGACGGCATCCATGTTATAACTGATTTGAAAGATTTAATATAAAAACCACCCAATCGGGCGGTTTTTAATTTTTATTACGGGCCTTTTTTATTTCGCGCCAATCGGCATGATGTTTTTGGTGATCTTCATAAGATTTAGAAAATATATGACCGCCCTGACCGTCTGCAACAAAATACAAATAATTTGTATCTGCCGGGCGCAGAACCGCACGAATCGCCGCAACACCAACATTGGCAATCGGCGCCGGTGGCAAACCATTGTGAGTATATGTGTTATACGGGCTGTCTATTTTAAGATGTCCACGCAACAATGCCGCACCTTGCATATTGCCAACGCCATCGGTTAACGCGTAAACAACCGTCGGATCGGCTTGCAGACGCATATTTTTCCGCAGACGATTTATATACACACTTGCCACAATCGGCATTTCGGATACCTTTGGTGTTTCGCGCTGGACAATAGATGCCAATGTTACAATATCGTTCCATGTCTTTAATGGTCGTGGCGTGATGTAACCCGCTTTTTCCCATTGTTCACGAATACGCACCATTTTTTTATGTGCTAAATCCAGCACCGCCAAACGCGTTGTTCCCTTTGCCACACGGTATGTGTCTGGAAAAACATCACCATCGTGCAGATTACATACTTCGGCTATATTACCTTTTTCACACTCAACATCGCCAACCAGATTCGGCGATTTCGACAACAACACTTTGATTTGTTTTATCGTCAACCCTTCGGGAATAACAATTGTCGTTGTTGCAATTTTTCCATTTGTAAACATATGGGCAAGACGCCACATACTTACCCCGCGCGGAATGTCATAGTCCCCACGTTGTACACGACCACCCATACGTTTGACCGCCAATTTAAATAAATTTTCAGAATATATAATATGATTCTGACGTAATGTTTTTGTAACAGACGATACACTGTCACCATTATTAATTGTAAATGTTGTATCGTTTCGCACCGGCGACCAAATTCCCATTATGTAAATAACCAGCGCAACAATTACGCAGACCAGCACAATAAAATTATTCTGTGATTTTTTGTTTGGAAAAATACTTTTTCGCCATTTCATAAGCGACATTATTACAAATAAAAATCTAATTGCAAATGTGGTGATAAAAAAGAATTCACATATTTTAATATTTTTTTCTAGATTTTAATTTATGCCAATTTTTCATAACATCCACAGCATCTGCATTTTCAATATGCTTTACCGGCACACGACATTTATTATTAAACATACATTCATCACGAAATCCAATTTTATCGGCATCCTTTCTGTCGGCGGCATAATATACATGCGATATATTTGCCCATGTTGACGCTGCCGCACACATTGGACAAGGCTCACAAGATGTATATAAATCGCACCCAGACAAATCAAACGTTCCTAATTTTTTACATGCCAAACGAATTGCATTTACTTCGGCATGTGCCGTTGGGTCTTTTTTAAGCACAACTGTATTATGTGCGCGCGCAATTATAACACCATCACGAACAATGATTGCACCAAACGGCGAAGAACCAAGTTTCACAGATTTTTCACTTTCAACAATCGCCATATCTAAAAATTTTTTATTCATGATCCAACCTTTTAATCATACAAATGATATCAGAAAATATTCCCATGAACAAAACATAAATAAAAAAACCGCCATTGAGCGGTTTGAATTTATGGTCTTTCGTTTTCGCTTACTCATTGTCGAACCTGTACATTGTTCCACAATGTATGTTTTGAACCGTTACACCCCCAAGCATAAATTAAAACCGCCACTTTGGGCGGTTTGAATTTATGGTCGGAGTGACTGGGTTCGAACCAGCGACCTCTACGTCCCGAACGTAGCGCTCTACCAGGCTGAGCTACACTCCGTATTTTAAGAACACCGCCGATTATGAAACGAATTAACCCAAAAAGCAACTTTTTATTTCATATTTGCACTTGTAAATCGCTAATTATGTGCCATATTTATACGGAACACAAAAAAAAGGAAGTATATGTTCGCTTTACATTTTTTGAAAAAGCAAAAGTTCGATAGTTATGCCGACTACTTGGAAAATGCTGTTCCAAGTATTCCTGAGCATTTTAATTTCGCATATGATGTTATTGATGAATTAGCCAAAGAATCACCAGATGATGTTGCTGTGTTGTGGACAAACGATTCGGGCGAACATAAAAAATTAACATTTCGCGATTTATCAGAAATGTCTTCATCGGTTGCGAACTTTCTGCGCGCGCGCGGCATCAATCGTGGCGATACGGTTTTGTTGTTTATGCGTCGTCGCTGGGAATATTGGGTTTTGATGATGGCAATGCATAAATTGGGCGCGATTCCAATTCCATCAACCAATCAATTAAAGGCCGAAGATATTCGTTTTCGTATTAATGCCGCCGAATGCAAAAATATAATTGCGTTTGATGACGGACATATCATAAATGAAATAAAACATGCAATCGGCGAACGCACCGATATTCAAACAATTGACTGTATGGAAATCGATACCGCTATTACGGAATATTCAACAACATTTGAACGCGTTCCAAATGAAAACACCGACACGATGGTTGTCTATTTTACATCGGGCACAACTGATATGCCTAAAATGGTCGCACACAACTATACATATCCTTTGGGGCATATTAACACTGCTATATTCTGGCAACGTTTGCACGATGGTGATGTTCATTTCACATTATCTGAATCTGGTTGGGCAAAATGTTCATGGGGAAAAATGTATGGTCAATGGCTTGCTGGTGCAACTGTATTTGTTTTTGATTTTAGTAATGTGTTCACCGCGCATGATTTATTAAATGCTATTTCAGAAAATCATGTCACATCATTCTGTGCGCCTCCAACCGCATATAAAATGATGTTGCACACAGATATGTCAAAATACGATTTGTCTGATTTAGTAAAGGCTGATGTTGCTGGCGAAGCATTAAATCCAGAAGTGTACGAACGATTTATGGAATCAACTGGCGTAAAAATGCGCGAAGGTTTTGGCCAAACAGAAACATGCATTATGTTATTCAACAATCCGTGGATTGAACCAAAACCGGGATCAATGGGAATGCCGGCGGCTGGCTGGGATGTACAATTATTGGATGAACGCGGTCGTCCGGTTGCCGATGGCACCGTTGGCGAAATATGCGTTAACATCAAAGATGGTAAACCAGTCGGTATGTTCAACGGATATTACAAAAACGAAAAGTTAACCAATTCTGTATTTCGTGATGGATACTATCATACTGGCGATGTCGCATACCGCGACAGCGATGGGTATTATTGGTTTGTTGGCCGTAACGATGACTTGATTAAAACAACAGGTTATCGTGTCAGCCCATTTGAAGTTGAAAGCGTATTACTGGAACACCCCGCAGTGGCTGAGGTTGCTGTTACTGGAATTCCAGACCCCGCACGTGGTCAGGCGATTAAGGCAACGGTTGTTCTGAACAAATACTTTGTTGGTTCCGATATTTTGGTTCGCCAATTACAAGATCATGTTCGTTCACGCACTGCGATTTATAAATGCCCGCGTGTTATTGAATTTGTGGACAGTTTGCCAATGACAATATCTGGCAAAATTCGCCGCGCACTTATCCGTACATGGGACAGTACAAAAAGTGTTATCGGTTTGGACGATAAAGAAAATAAAAAAGTGTAAGTGGTTAGTAAAACGCGGGTTGAACCCGCGTTTTTTATTTTTGTTTTTGGTTGAAAACATTACGCACCATCTGCGATGCGATTTTTCTTATTTCGTGCGTGGGTGTGTTTTTGAACCATTCGGTCATTTCACGTGGCGGATGACAAGACAACAAATCATAACCCAACCCAGTATTATTTGGTTGCCAAGTTACTGTGTACATATCATCATCACCAACCATAACGACACACGATGGTATCATCTTACAAAACTTTGGTAAATTACGCAAAGCACAGAAACTGCACTCACCCACTGGTGATTGCATTTTCTGTGCATGCATATTTTTCTCAAACCAAGATTTTTTATTTGACACGTTTGATTACCAGTGATGCGTTTGTTCCGCCAAATCCGAACGAATTGCTGATTGCGACATCAACCTTGCGTTTCTTGGCAACATTCGGCACAAGGTCAAAATTACCAACCTCTTCAATTGGGTCATCCAAATTAATTGTTGGTGGCACAATTCCATCACGAATAGCTAACGTACAGAATATTGCTTCTACCCCGCCGGCGGCCCCCAGCAAGTGTCCCGTTGTTGATTTTGTTGATGACATTGATACTGGCAAATCACCAAACAATTCTTTTACCGCCGTCAATTCGCCGACATCGCCCAATCCGGTTGATGTTCCATGTGCATTAATATAATCAACATCAGATGGTGTTAGCCCGGCATCATTCAACGCCGCTTTCATTGCGCGTAAACCACCCTCGCCCCCGGGGGCTGGTGCAGTAATATGATATGCATCACCAGATAAACCGTATCCGGCAACTTCGGCATAAATTTTTGCGCCACGGCTAACTGCATGTTCATATTCTTCCAGAACCAAGATGCCGGCACCTTCGGACATAACAAAACCGTCACGGTTTTTATCCCACGGACGCGATGCCTTGGTCGGTTCATCGTTACGCGTTGACAATGCACGCATCGCGGTAAACCCGGCAACACCAATTTTGCAAACCGCACCTTCAGCACCACCAGCAATCATAATATCTGCATCGCCATGTTGGATAAGACGCGCCGCTTCACCAATACAATGTGCCGATGTCGCACAAGCAGTCACAACAGCAATATTAGGTCCCTTGAAACCATATTTCATAGAAACATTTCCAGCCGTCATATTAATAATACCCTTTGGAATAAAGAAAGGACTAACATGACGCGGACCGTTTTCATGCAATTCAATACATGTTTCATAAATTGTTTGCATACCACCGATACCACTGCCGATGGAAACACCAATTCTTGTTTTATCACCGTCATAATCAATCAAGCCAGCGTCCCTGACCGCTTCATCTGCGGCAACCATACCATAAATCATCGATTTATCTAATTTGCGTTGCTCACGAATATCTACAATTGCATCTGGATTATACTGCCCTGGTTCCGTTCCAATAATTGGCAACCCAGCAATTTGACATGGCAAATCAGATGTATCAAAAGTATCAATTTTACGAATACCAGATACACCACCAACAACATTTTTCCATGCGTATTCAACACCACATCCATTTGGAGCAACAATACCCATACCTGTAATAACAACTCGTTTCATAATTAACTTTCCTTATGTTTAGTTCATGGCACAATCATAGCCAATTTATACCTAAAAAGCCAACAAAAAAATCCGCCGATAAAAACAACATCGGCGAATTCTTGTTCTATCTTAAAACAACTAAAACTTAAGCTTTTTTGTGTGCGTCAATATATTTAACCGCATCACCAACTTTTTCCAATTTAGCAGCTTCTTCATCTGGGATAGTGATGTCGAATTCTTTTTCAACTTCCATAACGAATTCCACAACATCCAAAGAGTCCGCGCCCAAATCGTTAACAAAAGCCGCTTCTTCTGTAACCTTGGCTTCTGGCACGCCCAATTTTTCCGCTACAATTTTCTTTACCTTTTCAAAAGTTGTCATTTTATATCCTTTGTTTATGTTTATTTTTTGGTTCACTTACGAACGTCATTTATAAAACCTATCATTTTCGCACCTTGGTGTCAAGAAATATAACAAAACACGGCACAGCTTGACAAAAACAATTTTTAATCAACATCTAACATTTCGTCTAATAAATTGTTCATATTTCTGCGTAAATCTTCGCGGTCTGATGCCCATTCTAAATTACGCATAAGAAATTTATGAACATCATCCATGGTCAGATTTGGAATCTTTGCTGCGATTGCCACACGTTTCCACGCGGTTCGTGGATCAGCCAAGTGTGAACCACCACGTCCAGGAAAAAGCCAAAAACTATCTTGGGGCAAATCTTGCAACAACACAACTGCGCGATCTGACAACGGCCAATCTTTCCAAATATATTGATTAAAATCTAAATCTTCCCATTGCATCGCAAAAACTTTTGACCGTGGTGCAAAACCATAAACCAACATTAAAAATGCAGCGCGCACAAAAATGTCTTGTTCCTTATTTATTGCCGCGACAACACGTTGTAATCCCGATTTATTCAATGGACGCACACGATGATTTTGTTCAATTTTGGGCAAACCGTCCGCAACATTTTCTTTTACATAACCCTGCTCTATTGCATATTTGAAAATGCTTTGTAATAAATCTTGCATACGCGCCGCTATTGCATTACCAGAAATTTTACCAATTATATCTTTGATATCTTGATAAGTTATTGCCGCAACATCTTTATCAAACAATGGCGCAAAATGTAAATTGATTGAACGCATCAATTTCATTTCAGAATCTTCACTGCGACGAATACGATTTGCAACATATAAATTAATGAATTGTTTAAATGAAATTTGCTTACGCCGAACAACTGTTTTTTTTGACGCAGTTTCTAAAACACCATTTACCGCAGCACGCGCAGTTTCAATATCGACATCTGGATATTTGCCAATAATAATTCTTTTATCTGTCCCACGTATCCGCTTGCGCACAAAGAAAGTTTTAACACCACGACTTGTTATATACATTCGCAACCTTGGTTCAGACAAATCTTGGACGACATCAAAACCCGACTGTGGTGCCGGCAAATTATCAAGAATATATGGATTAAAGAAAAATTGGTGCGCCATAATATTCCCCTTTGGTTACGATTATATTCTTTATCTTATTTTTCGAATACCCATGTCTTTACGCATTCCATTTACCAAATTGTTTGTTTCACACAAAGCCCTTTTGGCACGATTCCACGAACACAATGCACCTACATACGCTTCGTTTAATTTTTGCATTGGACATGTTTCACAATAACAAACACATTCTTTATCAAAATGAACACATTCCCAAGATTTTCCAAAACACCCCATATCATTGAAACGCATAATTTTCCGTTTCAATTCTTCAATTCTGTTATGCGCATGTTTTTCATGCAACGATGCAACTTTTTCGTTTAATACAAAATGAACATATTTTAATTTTTGCACCAATATATTACTCATACTTTCAACCTTTTACTTCATTCTGAATATTCTGAAATGATTCATCAGAATCGTTTTTGTGGTATTTGCTTTTTCTTGGGCCATTTTGGCTTCTGCTGCAAGATGCTGACTTTCAACCAATTCTTTGTATTTCGGACAACCATCACAGAAATCCTTATACACCATTCCATTTCTGAAATTATTTATACATCTGCACAAATCTTTACCTATTTCCACTTTTCCAATCACCGGATACCACTTATAAATCCTGGTAAAACATGCGCCCATTTGAACCTTCTTTAATGCACCACTCAGCTTTTTAGCAAAGTCCGACATTTCAGTGATACTTTTATCTGTCGCCACAGTCATACGTGCATCCATTGTTTCAAGATGATATTTTAAGTATTCAATATCAGACATATCTGTGGCTATATCTTGTTGATATTGGGCACACGCACCAGCACAACGTTTCGCCTCGGCACGTGCCTTTCTCCAATCTTGAAAATCTTGTTTTAATGGTCCCATATTATTCACCAACCTTTAATGCGTTAATAAATGCGGTTTGTGGAATCTCTACATTACCAAATGTCCGCATACGTTTTTTACCCTCCTTCTGTTTCTCTAACAATTTTCTTTTACGCGTGATATCGCCACCATAACATTTTGCGGTAACATCTTTGCGATATGCCGCGATTGTTTCGCGTGCGATAATTTTTCCACCAATCGCCGCCTGGACTGGAATCTTGAATTGGTGACGCGGTATAAGGTCTTTTAATTTTTCAACAATCTGACGACCACGTTTTTCTGCAAAAGACCGATGACACATAAACGACAACGGCTCAACATTTTCTTCGTTCACCAGAATTGAAACCTTTACCAAATCAGATTGCTGATAACCATAAACAACATAATCAAACGATGCATATCCCGACGATATAGATTTTACTCGATCATAAAAATCAAATACGATTTCAGACAACGGTAATTGATAAACCAACACAGCACGATTACCAACATACGAAATATTTTCTTGGACACCACGCCGTTCCGAACACAGCGACATTATTCCACCCATATATTTATCAGGCATCATAATAGTCGCGCGCACCCATGGTTCTTCGATATAATCAATTTTCGTGACGTCTGGCATATCTGCTGGGTTTTCTAAATCGACCACTTCACCATTACGCAAATGAATCTTATACAGCACGCTTGGCACAGTATTAATCAAATTCAAATTAAATTCGCGGGACAATCGTTCACTAATAATTTCCATATGCAGCAAGCCCAAAAAGCCACAGCGCAAACCAAACCCCAACGCCGACGATTTTTCAGTTGTGAACATAAACGATGCATCGTTCAACGCTAACTTTTCTGCACTTTCGCGCAGAGCCGGATAATCATCTGCCGCCACCGGAAAGAACGAAGAAAACACAACCGGTACCGATGGTTTGAACCCTGGCAACGCGGGAGCCGTGCTACGGCTATCACAAATTGTATCGCCAACCTTGCAATCATGAATCGTTTTCATACCAGTGATAATAAAACCGATTTCGCCAGTGTTCAGCACATCGCAGTTTTCCATTTTTGGTGTAAAGAATCCGATTTTATCAATAACGTATTCGGCGCCAGTTGCCATAAATTTTATTTTTTGTCCGCGTGATAATTTGCCATCGACAACACGCACCAATATCACAACGCCCAGATAAGAATCATACCACGAATCAACCAGCAACGCACGACTTGGCGCATTTTCATCACCATGTGGTGCCGGCAATTTACGCACGATTTCTTCTAGCAATTCTGGCACGCCCGCGCCAGTTTTCCCAGACACCGCCAACGCATCATTTGCGTCCAGCCCAATCACATCTGCAATTTGTTCACGTGTTCCGGCAACATCACTTGATGGCAAATCAATCTTGTTTAAAACTGGCAACATTTCCAAATCATTATCCAACGCCAAATAGGCATTTGCCAATGTCTGCGCCTGGACCCCCTGGGTTGCGTCAACCAACACCAGCGCACCCTCGCACGCCGCCAACGAACGTGAAACTTCATAAGAAAAATCAACATGCCCCGGTGTATCCATCAAATTCAACTGATACACTTCGCCGTTTTTCGCGCGATAATTTAACCGCACCGTCTGCGCTTTAATCGTGATTCCACGTTCGCGTTCAATATCCATGGAATCAAGCACCTGGGCCTTCATCTCGCGATGTTCCAGGCCACCTGTAATTTCAATCAGGCGGTCCGACAACGTGGACTTGCCATGATCAATATGTGCAACGATGGAAAAATTTCTTATGTGATCTTGCCTTATGCTCATGCGGCAATGATAAACCCGTATAAGACTTTTCGCAAGGCAAATTTTTTATTATTTCAGGTTATTTAACAAATCATCAATTCGCGCTGCGCGTTCAAGAGTATCGTCATATTCGAATTTAATTTCCGGAACATATTTTTGGTTCATACGCGCCGCCAATTCAAATCGCACCATTTTTGTGACATCGTCAAGGCGCTTTTGCACCGCGGCAACATCATCGTTGCGGGAATAGTAAAACAGTTTCACAAATTGCAAACCACCATGCGCCGTTGCACCAACCAGCGACACACCCGACAACACTGCATCATCGGCAAACAAATCGCGCAAAATTTCCGCAACCAGTGTTTGCACCTTGGACGCGATGCGTTCCCCACGATTAGAATTCAACTGTTTTTTTTGCATTTGTGTAACTCTTGGCTATTTCGTATTGTAAAATATCAAATAATTATTTACAATCAAGCAAAGAATGGAAAACAATCAATGAAATTTGCAGAACATATTTTGGCCCAGGCAGAAAAACCATATTACACCGCAATCGTGTTTTTGATGACGATATGTGAATCTATATTTTTATTCGTTCCGCCAGAGGTATTCATGACCCCGGCGATAATCGCGAACAAAAAACGCGCGGTTCCGGTTGTGCTGGCGGCGACGATTGGTTCGATTGTTGGTGGTGCGATTTCATATATGATTGGGCTGTGGCTGTTTGATTCGATTGGCATTTGGTTGATACAGCATTTTGCCAGCATGGAAAAGTTTTATTTAGCACAGGCAATGTTCTTTAAACACGGCATATTCTTGATAGTTCTGACAGCGGTGACACCAATTCCGTATAAATTGATGTGTATGACGGCGGGCTTTATTGGGTTCCCGATATTGGTATTGCTGGGTGTATCAGCGATATTCCGCACTGGTCGATTTGCATTTGTTGGATATTTGCTGTGGCGCTTTCAGGAAATGGCGAACAAAATCATCAAGAAATATTTTTGGCAATTGACGGTCGGTGCAATCGTCGCCGCAATACTGGGCATTGGATTGATGTGTTTGATATAGGTTGTTGGTTTTTGTCATTGCGAACAAAGTAAGGCAATCCAGTTTCTTCCTTTGTCATTGCGAACAAAGTGAAGCAATCCAGTAAATATGTCGCGCCAACGGCGCGTGCCTTATTACACACTGGATCGCCACGCAGGCTCGCGATGACAAAAAAACACACCGTGGAAACGGTGCGTTTTTTGAATCTCGTAATTATTATTCTACCCAAATGGCTGCGTATGTGCTTGCGCTTTCAGATCCAACTGGAATTTGAACCTGGCTTTTGGTGACTGAAATTGCGCCATTGGTTTGTGTAACACTTGTCACCATGTTACCAGAACCACTTGATGTTGTGACTGTTGGCAATGTTTGGTGTGCGGTCAAGAACCCGGAATCATTAGTCAGGTCGCTTGTCTTGCTTGGTATTGATGGCTTATTCGACAAATCAGCATAAGAACCACTGGTCGCAACCGTTGCCAAACCACTAACATTTGCTGCTGGCAATTTATTTGTTGATGTAATCTTGTCTTGTTTACCAGAAATATCCTGGTGCGATGTCAAGAAACCAGAATCATTAGTCAGGTCGCTTGTCTTGCTTGGTATTGTTGGTTTGTTTGACAAGTCATTATACGAACCGCTAGTTGCCACCGTCGCCAAACCACTAACATTTGCTGCTGGCAATTTATTTGTTGATGTAATCTTGTCTTGTTTACCAGAAATATCCTG
>CADAHF010000015.1 GCA_902787665.1 uncultured Pseudomonadota bacterium | reverse complement strand
CCAAAATTGATTTTATTTTTGTTTTGTCTGACCTATCTTTACCGTATGCCGCCCGTTCGTCTGCAAAAGCCAAATTCGACATATCGATGTCCGCAAATTTAATCGGCTCGGTAATTTCTGGAACACTGTTGCGATTTGATTGTTCGGACGCTTCGATCGCGATTTTTTTCATACGTTCCCAATTTATATGCGTCGCAGTTGTGTGTTCTGTTATAACTGGAATCATTTTACGCACACCCATTTGTGTCGCCATATTTATCAAATCATCGGTTCGCTTAATCGGTGCAAAGTAAAGTGTAATATCACCCGATGGGTCGGCGCGCCCAGTATCATCACCAACAATTATATTTTTTCCAGATTCGTCCAAATTTGCGTTAAATTCGTGTCCACCACCAAACACAATCGTATTTGTTGTGCGCATAACACGGGTTAAATAGTGTGCTGTTTCACGCGAAAGCGGTATTATCATACCGTTTTTTACATTATTACCGATAAAAATTCTTGGTATGTTTTTCATGTTTCTGATTTATTAAATGCTTTTTTTCTGGTATAATCATAACACAATGGCAGCACAGTTCAAGATTTTATCCGCAGGTGGTAAAGGCAAAGGCCTTAATATTTTCAATTCTGCATCTTACAAGGAACACGAACGTGTCCCAATGGCGCGTTTATTCTGGGAATTACGCTGGGTTATATCTATTTGGATTATTTGTGCAATCGCATTTGGTTTGTCGTTCATATTGGAACACATTTGGCGTTATGGTTGGTCACCAGCATCTGCCATTTGGGCAAAAACTTATTTGCATAATGCTTTTTCAACACTTGGTATGTCGGTAATTGCGGAAATACCATCATGGATTGTGCGAACTGTTATGTACACAGATATGGCATGTATGGCACCATTATTGCCAATAATCGCATATTATTTGATGGCGGACAGCTCTTTGGTTTCCGAATTTAACCCCAATGATAAAGACAAATTGGACGAAAAATCTTCACGCAAGGCAAACAAGGAAGACATTGAAAAAATGGGGCTATTGGACGGTTTTATGATGGTCTTGGGTTATTTCAAGAAAAAACCATTAATGATGAAGGAATGTTTATCAACATTGTGTGTTGCGCCCCCTGGGACCGGTAAAACATATGGCGTTGTTGTTCCGACTATATTTGAATGCAACAATGTATCAATGATTATTAACGACCCCAAACCTGAACTAAAACAAATTACATCGGCATATAGGTCAACGATTGGGCCTGTGTTTATTATGAACTGGGCGGGTCAGGACGACCCGGCACGTGGCATTTATTATCCATCATGGAACCCATTGTCACCGGAACACGTGCCATATAATCCGGAACAACGCGATTTGTATATTGATTCTATTTGTAAAACATTGGTCAAAGATACGGTTGATGACCCACACTGGGGCAATACAGGCCGTGCTGGGTTGGCGGGTCTTGTTCACTACATTGTGTCCAAAATAGAACGCGCAAAAGCCGATGATTATTTTTATGCGCGTATAAAATCCGGTGAATTTAATGCTGACGATGCCACAGTATTAAATGACTATTATTTATCCATGGTCGAAGATCCAAATGCGTTTGCGGCGGTTGCAACATTACAACGCGGTGAATTAAACGAATCAAATTATGTTCATGTTGGAACATGGGATCATATCCCAGACGCATGGCGTGGTAAAGAAGCATCACTTTCTATGATTCTTGATTGGTTAAACGCATCACAAATCGCAATTGCCCAGGATATGGAAGAACGTCGTCGTGCCGGCGACCAAATGGTTATGATGGCCGACCCAATGAAAGATTTGTTTTTGGGTGCTGTGGATGAAGCACGCAGATATGCATATTCACATCGTGCAGTATTAGAATTAACCCAGTTGGCAAATACACCGGAAAAAGAACGCGGCTCTATTATATCCACAATGTTAGAAGGTTTGGCTATATTCCGTAATGCCGCGGTACGCAATCGAACAAGTCATTCTGATTTTCATTTTTCTGATTTGCGCGGTATGCTTGACCCAACAGATGGCAAGATTAAGCCGGTTACAGTATATCTGTCAATAAACATGGTTGATGCTGAAGCATTAAATCCAATCACCGCAATATTTATTGAACTGATGTCTAGTTACCTGTTATCTAATCCACCAGAAAGCACACGTGATGGCAAAAAGATGGGGCCATACCCAGTATTGTTTGTATTGGACGAAATGCCAAAAATGCAAAAATTACAAGCCGTGATTCAGGGACCCGACCTTGGTCGCGGACAACAAATTTCGTACCTTATTATTGGTCAGGATATTCATCAGATTCAAGAAAAGTATGGAGCAGATGCGGCAGCAACAATTATATCAACAACAGCTGCAAAAATCGTTATGCGACAGAACGACCCAGATACTGCGGAAAGATTTTCACAAATGATGGGTAAAAAGATAAAAATTAAAAATGTCAAAGGTCCCGATGGCAAAGATACAGAAGAAAAATCTGCCGAAGAATTATATTCACCTATGGATATTATGAAATTAGCAGACGACAAACAACTTGTTATATTCCAGGGCTGGTATCACAGACCGATTGAAGCTGACAAACAATTTGCATTCAAAGATGATCGTCTGTCTAAATTGATGGCAATGGGTGAATCATCGCCATTACCAGAATTTTTGATTCCATCGCATCATACGATTATGGGTTATTCCGGTGTTCCACGCGTATACAACCCAACCACAGGTGAACTAAAAGAGTTTGTTAATGAATAAAAACAAACAAAAACACCGGCAAATGCCGGTGTTTTTTTTATTCTTCTTCACTTATTTCTTCGTCTGTTGATTCATTTTCATCATCGTGTTTTTCGGCCAAGAATTTTTCCAACCAGTGGTTATCAAATTTCAACTGACGCACATCACTGTTTTTCAAAAGACGTTTTTGCAATGGAATTGTTGTTTTAACCCCCTCTATAACAAATTCATCCAGCGCACGTTCTGCACGCATGATACATGCAGGCCGACTTTGTGCATGAACAATCAATTTTGCAATCATAGAATCATATGTTGGCGGAATTGTGTATCCAGTGTAAACCGCGCTGTCCACACGCACGCCCAAACCGCCAGATGGCGCATAAAGTGTAATTTTCCCCGGACATGGTGTAAAGGTTTCTGGGTCTTCGGCATTGATACGAAATTCCATGGCATGCCCATGTGGAATAATATTTGACTGCGTATAGCCTAATTTTTCACCAGCCGCGATACGAATCTGTTCACGCACCAAATCAACACCATAAACCATTTCGGTAACAGGATGTTCCACCTGAAGACGCGTGTTCATTTCCAAGAAATAAAATTTGCCGTCTTCAAACATAAATTCAAATGTACCAGCACTGGAATACTTCATCTTTTTTGCGGCTGTTTTACAGATTTCAATCATGTCATCGCGCTGCTTTTGCGTCAGTGCTGCCGCTGGACATTCTTCCATAACCTTTTGATTTTTGCGTTGCAACGAACAATCGCGTTCACCAAAGATTACAACATTGCCATGCTTATCGCCCAAAACCTGAAATTCAATATGACGCGGATGCAACAATAATTTTTCCATATAAAGCGTATCATCACCAAATCCAGATTTGGCTTCCTGTTTGGTGATATTAAACGCCTCTGCCATTTCATCGGCCGACATAACGGCGCGCATACCACGACCACCGCCACCAGCCGCCGCCTTTAACATAACCGGATATCCAATTTTTTCCGCCCAAGCATAAGCATCTTCGACACTTTTTATTTCACCGTCAGATCCTGGCACAACGGGCAAACCACATTTAATCGCCATCTGTTTGGCATTAACCTTGTCCCCCATTTTTTCAATCATATCGGGTTCTGGTCCAATCCAAATAATACCGTGCTGTTCAACCTTTTCTGCAAAATCAGCGCGTTCAGACAAAAAACCATAACCCGGATGAATTGCATCTGAATTAGTTAACAATGCCGCTGTTAATATTGCACTGTCATTAAGGTAAGAATCACGCGCAGCCGCCGGTCCAATGCATACAGATTCATCAGCCAACTGGACATGCATCGCGTTTTTATCCGCAGTTGAATACACAGCAACAGTGCGAATTCCCATATCGCGACATGCGCGAATTATTCGCAACGCTATTTCACCACGATTTGCAATTAAAACTTTCTTTATTTTTGTAGGCATGGCTTATTCAATAACAATCAATGGTTGGTCAAATTCAACAGCACCGCCATCAGAAACCAAGATTTCTTTGACAACACCATCAACATCAGATTTGATTGGATTAAATGTTTTCATCGCTTCAACCAATGCCACTGTATCCCCAGCATGCACGGTTGCGCCCACCTTTACAAATGGATTTGCACCAGGTTCTGGGGCAAGATATACAACACCAACCATTGGTGATTTCAAAACATGACCAGATATGGTTGGTTTAGATTCTTTCTGTTCAATTACGACCGCTGTATCACACACATCGCTGGATGCGACCACGGATTGTTTTGATAAACGAATTCGTCTGCTAAAAAGACCAAACAAGAAATTGCGTTCAAAATCAATTTCTGTAATTCCCATATCATCCATCGTCTGTGACAATGATTCAATGGTTCCACGAAAAGACATTTCTATATTCCTTTTTGTTTATAAATAAATAATTATGTCTTGGTATTCAAGATTCTAGCACATAAACATGTAAAGTCAAGGCACCGGATCATATCCACATCCGCCACCGGGCCTGCACCTTAAAATTCGCCGAAAACCCATATAAATCCCGCGCCACGCACCATATTTTTCAATGGCTTGAATCGTGTATTCGCTGCAAGTTGGTGTAAAACGACACGCGTTTTTGCCGCCAATTACTGGGGAAATATGTCGTTGATAAAAGCGCGCCACCGCAACCGATGTGCGAACAAAGATTGATTTTTTATTTGGCATCGCCAGATGGTTTCTTTTTTAGATAAATTAATGCGCGCGCCATAGCATCGCGCCCCTCGTCACGCGTTGCATTCAAAATAGAGCGTCTTGCGACAAAAACATAGTCCATATCATTTAACAAATGTTTTTCATTAAAACGAACCCAATCGCGCAACAGGCGCTTTGCGCGGTTACGATGAACAGCCAATTTGAATGTCTTTTTTGTTGCTGTCACCCCATAACGAGGATTGTTTGGAATTGCACAGGGTTTCATGCGCACATAAAACAATGCCGATTTTGCAACCGGGTTTTCATCCGTCATTAAAAAATCACTATGTTTCTTTATTGTATCTCGCATACGGGCTATAATAGCACAATATATAAATAATCAAACTTTTTTGTGGTGCGTGCCTTGATTTTTTGAAATCTGCGTTTTATAGTGCAAAAAAACGGTAATTTTGGGGGCGAAAATGTATAATTGGTTAATGAAATTCTTTTCCGCAGACATGGCGATCGATTTGGGAACGGCAAACACTCTTATTTATGTTAAGGGTCGTGGAATTGTATTAAACGAACCTTCCGTTGTTGCTGTCCAGGAAAACAGATTACAAGGACGCAAAGAAATTTTGGCTGTTGGTGCCGAAGCAAAACGTATGTTCGGCCGTACACCGGGACGCATTACAGCGGTCCGTCCGTTGCGCGATGGTGTTATTGCTGACTTTGAAGTTGCCGAAGAAATGATTAAATATTTTATTCGCAAGGTTCATCACCGCAGTCCATTGGCCGCCCCACTTATAATTATTTGCGTACCATCATGCGCAACCCAGGTGGAACGTCGTGCTATACAAGAAGCTGCCGACGCCGCTGGCGCGCGTAAGGTTTACATTGTCGAAGAATCAACTGCCGCTGCTATTGGTGCAGGTCTGCCAGTTGAAAAACCATTGGGTTCAATGGTTTTAGATATTGGTGGTGGCACGACAGAGGTTGCTGTTATGTCATTGGGCGGCATTGTTTATTCCAAGGCCGTGCGAACAGCTGGTGACCAAATGGATTTAGATATTATCGGCTTCGTTCGCAACAATAAAAATTTGCTTATTGGTGAAAATACCGCCGAAGAAATCAAAAAGACAATTGGATGCGCTATTGCACCAAAGGATAAAGCAAACGAATTATCCATGAAAATAAAGGGGCGTGATTTATTGTCTGGCACACCGCGCGAAACAATTATTACAGAAACACAGGTTGCATCGGCACTTAGTCAAACTGTTACCAAAATCGTTGATACTGTGCGCGAAGCATTGGCCAACACCCCAGCAGAATTGTCGGCTGATATTGCAGACCTTGGTATCGCGATGACTGGTGGTGGTTCAATGTTGCGTGGATTGGATGTTGCGATTCGTGCGGCAACTGGGCTGCCAGTGTTCTTGGTTGATAATGCATTGGAATGCGTTGCGTGCGGTTCCGGCAAAATGTTAAGCAGTTTGGACAAAAGCAAACATATCCTGCAAACAATGTATTAATTTAGTGGTTATGAGATTTTTTAAGCCCGCACAAATTTGTACGGGCTTAGAAATTGATGGTGGGTGGTATTGGGCTCGAACCAACGACCTCCACGATGTCAACGTGACGCTCTAGCCAACTGAGCTAACCACCCAAAGCAAGTGTGATTATAACAAACAAATTTCAGATTGCAATATTAAAAAACAGTATCTATAATCTGTATCACAACAGGTGTTCTGTTGCGGAGGCCTAAACAAACTCTTAGTAAGCGCTTAAATGTGCGAAAACATTCCAACTTGACGGTTGGAGTGTGCGAATATATTGAATAAGCACGGACAATCTTACTATTGTTTGTTTAACTCCAACCGCTTGAATTTTTCCAGCGGTTTTTTATTTATTAGCACAGGGGGTTACCATATGAGCAATCTTGGTATGTTTGAATCACAATATCCCGAATTACAACGGTATTCACTGGATGAATTGATTACATTTATATATGACAAACTACAAAATCACAAAGAAATAAAAATTCAAAGCACAATGCTTTTTCTTATCCAACAAATCTGGTTTGACCAAATGCATCGTATAACACAGGAATAAAAAACCGGCATTTGCCGGTCTTTTTTATTTTTCTTTTGCTTCTGCAACAAATTTTTCCGCTGGCGTAAGTAACATTCCAAATGTTCGGACAAAACCAGTTGCAGCCTTTAATTGTATTGTTTTATTTAACTTTTTAATTTCTGTTTCGAGTTTATTTTTATCCACATCTTTGCCACGATAATATATTATTGACAAGGACATCAAAGAATCTAACAAACGGTTAAACCGCGCACCAGTTATTCTGCTTACTTCCAACAAATCTCCCAACACTTTATCTTCATAATCATTGATAAAATACCTTGCTGGATTTTTTGTAATTTTGTTTAACACTTTAAAACTGCGTTCTAAATCACCATATGCTATATGCACATAACTTGGGTCCGAATCCTTTGGTTTTTTATGTTCCATTTTTCGTGACACCCATTTAACAATCGCATCAAACGCAGATTTGACTGTTGCATCCATAATTTTCTGTCTTTCTATTTCTTCTATAGCTTCTTGTGTTTTCGTTTTTTCCATAATGAACACCTCTTTTCTTGCTGTTATCACGTCCATTTTATCACATTTTTCTGATTTTGCTATATTTTTATGGTGTTTCTTGATTTATGACTTTTTTATTCTATAATCTGTCCAATCGAACAACGGAAATGAAAATGACAAAGAAAACTTTGATTACATCGGCACTGCCTTATGTTAATGGGGAATTACACCTGGGGCATTTGGTCGGATGCTGGTTACCAAGTGATGTATATGCACGATTTTGCCGTGCACGTGGCGATGATGTATTGTTTGTTTGTGGTGCAGACGAACACGGAACGCCCGCTGTCGTCGGTGCTGCCCGCGAAAATATGCCAATTATTGAATATAATAATAAATATTATGAAAAACATCTGCGCGCAGTTCACGATTTTGACTTGTCTTTTGACCTATATGGTCGTACACATACTGAATTACAGGAAAAATTAATTCACGATTTATTCACGCGCCTTGATTCCCAGGGATTAATCGAAGAACGCGAAACAATTCAGCCATATAGCGTTGATGACGGTATGTTTTTGGCTGACCGCCAATTAATCGGCACATGTCCAAAATGCGGCTATGATGCTGCACGTGGTGACCAATGTGAAAAATGCAGTGCCACATACGAAGCAACAGAATTAATAAATCCGCGTTCAACCATTTCTGGTTCAAATAATATTGAAATGCGCCCAACAAAAAATCTGTTTTTCATGGCATCTAAATTGCAAGATGAATGGAAGAAATGGCTGGCTGAACATGCACCAAAATGGTCCAAGACGGCATCTGCGATTGCACTTGGCTGGGCGAACGAAGGATTGCGTGATACATCAATAACGCGTGATTTGCCATGGGGAATTTCGGTCAATAAACCAGGTTACGAAAACAAAGTTTTCTATGTTTGGTTTGACGCACCATGGGGCTATGTTTCCATTTCACAGGCGGCGAATAAAGATTGGGCAACATGGTGGAAAAATGATAAATGCCACTATGCACAATTTATGGGCAAAGACAATGTCAAATTCCATGCCGTATTTTTCCCAGAACAACAACTTGCTATGCACGATGGTTGGAAAACTGTTGATATGTTAAAATCCATGAACTTCCTTAATTTCGAAGGGGGTAAATTTTCTAAATCTGCACATCGGGGTGTATTTTTGGACGATGCACTTTCAATCGCCCCAAGCGACGCATGGCGTTACGCATTGATGGCGTCTGCCCCAGAAACAGATGATACGGACTTTACATTTGAACGGTTTGCCGATGTTGTAAATAAAGATTTGAACGGCATGTTGGGTAATTTCGTTTCGCGTGTTTGTAAATTGACGGCGAAAAACTTTGGTGAAAAAGTGCCAGAATCCGCCGGCATAGACGCAGATTTGGAAAAACAAATAAATGCAAAAATTGCCGAATTGACAACTGCATTGGACACATGTGAATTTCGTAATGCTATTGTCGCGTTGCGGGCATTATATGCAATTGGAAACGAATATATGACCAAAATGGAACCGTGGACCCTGGTTAAAAATGGTAATATGGCAAAGGCTGGTGCAATATTGAATACATGTTTCCAACTGATTGATTTGTATTCTCGTGTGTCTGCGCCATTTATTCCAGACGCCGCAATCAAGATGCAAAATGTGTTCGCAGACAAGCATGATTTATCATGGCCAACGCAATTTGAATCGCGCGTTGCTGATGGCGAAGAATTTACCATACCAGAAAACTTGTTTAATCGTATTGACGATGAAACAGTTGCAAAATTGGTTGAACAATATGCACCAAAGGCAGCCAACGAAATCACACCAATTGTTGCAAAAATTGTTGATATCAAAAACCATCCAACAAAAGAAAACCTGCATATACTGACCGTTAACGATGGCGAAAAAGATTTGCAAATCGTATGCGGCGCACCAAATGTACATGCTGGGTTGGTTGGTGTTTTGGCGCCGGTCGGTTGCACATTGCCAGGACAAAAAAAGCCAATCGGTCAACGGACTGTCGCCGGAATTGAATCATACGGCATGATGTGCAGCGCAACTGAACTTGGTATCGGGGATAATGGGGACGAGATTGTAGAACTAGATTCATCCGCCAAAATCGGCGAAAAATATAAAGGATAAAATATGTCGGATTTACCATACCCAGAAAATTTTGCAAATATAATTACAGAATTAATCTGTACAACATTCGAAATTTCACGCAAAGAATTCTTCGCGCGCATGCGCATATTCAATAAACAAAAATCAAAATAATGCCTAATAAAATCAAACTTGTTTTGGTGTCTTGTTGTGCACCGTGTTCGTCGGGCGCAATAAAGCAACTTGCGGACGGCGGTGTTCCTGGCATCGATGATTTTGTTGTTTTGTTTTACAACCCGAATATTTTTCCAAACGATGAATATATAAAGCGTATGAACGAGCAAATTCGTTATTGTGAAGAATTGGGCGTAAAATATGCCGTTGGTGAATGGGACCACGATGCATGGAAAAAAGCTGTCGCTGGTCTAGAAACGGAACCAGAACGTGGAAAACGTTGCGATGCGTGTTTTGCATATCGTTTTGCCTATGCACGCGATTTCGCGCTTCAACATGGTTATAATGCGGTTGCTTCTGTCCTTGGTGTGTCGAAACACAAAGACCAATCACAGGTTGACACCGCTGCAAAACGCACACTTGGCAATATCGAATACATCCCAATTATGTGGGATGAAAATCTGCGTCAATCTATCAACCGTGCATCTAACTTTTATCGCCAGAATTATTGTGGCTGTGAATTCAGTTTTCGTAAAAAACCAGAACCTGTAATTCTTGGCATAAAAAGTTGCGAAACGGAAACCGGCACACTATAATTTATCTATAAAGGTGTTTATAAATGCATTTGGTATCAAAAGTTGTTTTTGATTATAATATTGTAAACGGCGATTTTTTGGGCGACAAAAACCTTTCTAGTCTGGAAGACTTGAAAAATGCCATAAAGAAAAACACGACCTATGAAAAACCATTTCTGGTGCGTATTAACAGAATTGTTAAAATTATGGATACAGATTCGCCGATACTGCATGACGGCAATCCATTTTCCGTTATGATCCAAGATAAATTCAAAACTGTTCAGTTTGATGATGAACACTTTGATTTTACTGTTGTTGATAAATTAACATATCAACCAGACGTGCGCAAAATGCTTATACAAAAATATGGCAGTACACTTAATTTAGAAGGGAAAAAACTAACCGACAATATTCCTGTGCTATATTTTGGTGTTATTGAAAACAACAATTTTCGTTATGTAAATTGTCGCAGTTTAACGCCTAAAGACATCGTCTTGAATAAAGATTTTCATCAAATTTGGCCAATTAAATCTAAAAGACCATTATTGGCACTAGAAAAGTTTTTGCGCAAGACCAAAGAAACAATTCGTCAAAAATAAAAGGAAACAAAATGTCATCTATATTCGTTTTTCCAGGTCAAGGTGCCCAAGCCGTTGGGATGGGTCGCGAACTGTATGAATCAAATGCAGCAGCACGCGCAGTATTTGATGAGGTTGATGATGCATTAAATCAAAAATTGTCTGACATTATTTTCAATGGTCCGATGGAAGAATTAACATTAACAGCAAATGTTCAGCCGGCAATTATGGCAACATCTATTGCTATGTTGCGTGCCTCAGGCGAAAACGTTCCTGAATTTGTTGCGGGACATTCTTTGGGTGAATACACGGCACTGTGTGCGGCAGGCGCAATATCATTAAGTGATACTGCAAAACTTTTACGCGTTCGCGGAAACGCAATGCAAACAGCTGTCCCGGTTGGCATGGGTTTAACCGCTGTTATTCTTGGGTTGGATATTGATACGGTGCGCGACATTTGTGCCAAGACAGATTGTGATGTCGCAAACGATAATTGTCCTGGCCAGGTGGTTATTTCTGGAGCAAAAGAAGTTGTTGAGGCAACAATGGAAAAATTGAAAGAAGCGGGCGCAAAACGCGCAATGCCGTTAGCATTGTCTGCGCCAGTTCATTGCCGTATGCAAGAACCTGCGGCGGACGCAATGCGCAACGCTTTGGAATCAGTTAATATTGACACACCAAAGGCAAAGTTCATATCAAATAAAACTGCTGATATTATGACGAATCCAGACGACATAAAAGACGAATTGATATATCAAATGACACACGGTGTTCGTTGGCGCGAAAGTGTTCTGAAAATGCACGAATTGGGTATTACAGATATGATTGAAATAGGGCCGGGCAGTGTTTTGACAGGATTGTGCGGACGCGTTTGTCCCGAAATTAACGCAAAGAAAATGGAGATATAAGATGTTCGAATTAAAAGACAAGGTCGCTTTAATTACTGGTGCAACTGGTGGAATCGGTGGTGCAATCGCCCGTAAAATGAAAGAAGCGGGCGCAACGGTTGTTGTGTCGGGTCGTAATATCGCGAAATTAAATGCTGAATTTGATGATTCATATATCAAAATTCCATGCGATTTGGCCGAAGAAGGTGCCGCCGTTGAATTAATGATGAACACAATTGATGCGGCGGGCAAAATTGATATTTTGGTTAACAATGCCGGTATTACCAAAGATACACTGATTATGCGTATGACAGACGAACAATTTGACGATGTGTTGAATACAAACCTGAAATCTTGTTTCAAGTTGTGTCGCGCGGCGGTTATGCCAATGATGAAAAACCGCTTTGGTCGTATTATCAATATGGCGTCAATTATTGGTGTTATCGGTGGTGCCGGTCAGGCAAATTATGCAGCATCAAAGGGCGGTATGATTGCCATGACCAAATCTATTGCGGCAGAGGTTGCATCCCGTGGTATCACCGCAAACTGTATTGCACCGGGCTTTATCAAGAGTCCAATGACAGATGTTTTACCAGACGAATTAAAGGAAACATACCTTAAACAAATTCCGGCGGGTCGTTTTGGCGAACCAGAAGATATTGCAAACTTGTGTGTGTTTCTGGCATCTGATGAAGCATCATATATCAACGGACAAACAATCAACATCAATGGTGGAATGGGACGGTTTTAAATAAAGTGCAATTTACAAAGTTCAAAGTGCAAATAATTTGAACTTTGAACTCTGAACTTTGAACTTTAAAAAGGCATGAAATGACTTTTTATGATGTGATTATTGTTGGTGGGGGGCATGCTGGGGTTGAAGCCGCCGCGGCGTCGAGCCGTCGTGGTGCAAAGACACTGCTGCTAACCATGCGCGAAAGTGATATTGGCGCCATGTCTTGCAATCCATCAATGGGTGGACCCGGCAAATCACAAATGATTGCTGAACTTGACGCGCTTGGTGGTGTTATGCCGCGTGGGGCAGATGCCGCCGGTATTCACTTTAGGACATTAAACGCATCACATGGTGCAGCAACGCAAGCCCTGCGCGCACAAATTGACCGTAAACTTTATCATAATGCCATAATAAAAATCTTACATGAATATAAAACATTAGATATCATGTATGAACCGGTTGAAACCATCGACATCAAAAATAAAATCGTAAATAATAAATATGAATTTGGTGCGATTGTTTTCACAACAGGAACATTTTTGCACGGTCTTGTCACACGCGGTGCCGAAAAAATTCCATCGGGTCGCATAATGGACAATGGCGAATACCAATCGCCAGACACCAATATTTCCGATGTATTGCGCAATGCCGGTTTTCGCATTATGCGTCTTAAAACCGGAACACCTGCGCGTATTTATCGCGACAGTATAGATTTTTCAGTTTGTGAATTACAACCGGGCGACCAACCACATGATTGGTTCAGCGAACCAAATGCGGAAAATAATTATGATGCGGTTTGCTATATCACACATACAACCGAAGATACACATAAAATCATTCGTGAAAACATATCTGGCGCACCAATGTATAATGGCGATATTGAAGGAATCGGTCCGCGTTATTGCCCAAGTTTGGAAGACAAGGTTATGCGTTTTCCATCGCACACATCACACCATGTGTTTTTGGAACCAGAGGGTTTAGATAGCGACTTAATCTATCCAAATGGCATATCAACAAGTTTTGGTGCGGACATCCAAGACAAATGGATTCGCACGATTCCTGGTTTGGAAAACGCACGTATTGCACGTTATGGCTATGCAATTGAATATGATGCAATTGACGCGCGCGCATTGAACGACAAATTACAATCAAAAGATATTCCATATATGTTCTTTGCGGGACAAATCAACGGCACATCGGGATATGAAGAAGCCGCCGCCCAGGGTATTGTTGCAGGCAGCAACGCCGCAGCTTTTGCGATGAACGCGGCATATCTGGAACTGGACCGCACAAATTCTATGATTGGTGTTTTGATTGATGACATAACAACACTGGGTATTGACGAACCATATCGTATGTTCACATCACGTGCGGAATATCGGTTGAATCTGCGTGCAGACAATGCTATCGCACGTCTTGGTAAAATGGGTGTAAAATGTGGTTTGATTACAGAAAAACAATATGATAAAAAATACGAACTGCATGAAAAAGATATAGAAAAAAACAACAAGTTTTACGCGGGCTATATCCAGCGCAACGAACGGGAAATCGCCGCATACAAGCGAGATGCAGAATTGAAGATTCCGATCACTTTCAATTATACTGGTCTGCCTGGATTAACCAATGAACTGATTGAAAAATTAACAGAAACCAGACCCGAAAACATTGCAGATATGTCACGTATACCGGGTATGACCCCGGCTGGAATCATGGTCGTTTTGCGAAAAATTAAAAGTGGAAATAATTAGAGAGAGTTGCATAAAAGGAAAACATGATGAAACAAAAAATATCAGAAACATCTTTAAAAGAGGCATACTATTATTTATCCAAGAATAAAGTACAAGTCACTACGCTTAAATGCGGTTTTATAAAAGATTATACATTCGGAGAATGCGTCATGCATGTAAGCACACATGTAACTAGAGGTGTCACACAAATATATATGACAGAACGACGAAACCAGTTGTTTTCTATGTCTCTTCGTTGGCAAAATCCCAATTCGTGTGGCAAAAGCGATTCTAAGTCCGATAAACTTTATCGACTTTATATAGCGGTAAAAAATAAATCAGAAGGCAACGAATATATTGACCCATATGCAAATAAACCAATTGAAAAAGTTGCAAACAATTCTGCAAAAATTCTTGGAAAAATGATTATAGACAAAACACCTGATTTGTTCCCCTATAACTATCTGCAAGATCTAAAGAAATACAGACAGATTATCAATGAAACGAAACAATTCTTTGCCCAGAAAATTCGCGAAAATTATAAATAAAGGAAAAACAGTATGAAAGAAGGTCTTAAAAGAAGTATTTATCACGAATTGGCAACACATGAAGTTGTAGAAGCAAAAGAGTACCATTTTGATACAAAAACTTTTAGTCACACGAGTTATACATTTGGTCAATATCGTGTACATGATTACTATTATTTTATAAGAATCCATAAATACAGCCCCGTCTCCAAGACCTTTATTATTATGGACGATGCTGGATGGGACGATGAACGTTCACACAACGCCACATATGAAATATGTGTCGCAGCCAAGAATAAGGCCGCGGGCAAACCATATATTGACCCGTATAAAATACCAGCAAAAGACGCAATCAAAGATTCACAAACGCGTTTCACAAAACAAATGCGTGAATACGCTGCGGACTTTTTGCCATACGATATGCCAAAGCAACTGGCATTACGCA
>CADAHF010000014.1 GCA_902787665.1 uncultured Pseudomonadota bacterium | reverse complement strand
AACACATACAGCGTAAAGTATAATGCCAATGCGACGGGTGCGACAGGCAGTATGTCGAACAGCAGTCATACATATGATGTAGCAAAGGCATTAACAAGCAACGGGTTTACCAATGGAACAAAGAAGTTCCTTGGGTGGTCAACCACCAGCACAGGCAGTGTTGAATACACAAACGGTAAAAGTGTCAGCAACCTGACCACGACGAATGGTGACACAGTTAACCTGTATGCAATCTGGGGTGACTGTACAGCATGTAGTGCTGGGACTGGTGCGAACTGCACATTAAGTGCGCCAAACGGTGCATGTACATATGCTACAAGTTGTAAAGATGGTTATAACACCCTGACCAACAATGGTAAATATAACCCAAGTTGTACTGCGAACACATATACCATCACGGTCAAAGCGGGGCACGGGGTCAGCACTGTTGCAGCATCTGGTTGGACGGGGACTGGCACTGGCACAATGTCCAAGACCTTTAGTTATCTTGATACCATTGATTTATCGTCTGTGGTAACACCGACACGTGAAACAGGTTATTCTGGAACGGCATACACTGTTACAGCAGGTGCTGGTTCAATCAGTGGAACGACATTTACAGTTGGTATCGGCAATGGAACAATTACCTTAAACGCAACAACAATAGATACTCCGTCTGCAACAATCAGTGGTGGTGCAAACAAGGTTTATAATTACGAAGCAACAACTTTAACTGCCGGCAAACCTGATCCTTATGACAGTGGTGTTACTGTTAAATACAGTTTTGGTTATTCAACATCTGCCAATGGAACATACGGCAATTGGACCACCGCATCAACAACAAACACGTTGACTATTGCCAAAGACGCTTTCCGTGGAACAAGATATTACAAGGTAAAGGTTATAGCCAGCGATGGAACATTACCAGATGCAGAAGCGACATCGTCTTATACAACAATGACTTTAGAAAACAAGGCGATTACGTTTGATGCAAATGGTGGGGAAGCTTTTGGGGTGTCACCATTATATGTATCTTATAATGATGTCTCTTTGTATACATCTGCAACCGATTCAGGCGATAACATCATGTGGCCGTCGCGTGCATTCAAAACGGCAAGTGATGGTAAATATTATGTATGGAATGGATGGTATACAGATGCGACCACAGGTTCACAAATATATGACGCCAGTGGCAACTTTACATCCGCCACTGTCAGCGGTTATACCAGTGATTCAAAATGGGTTGCCACGGAACCCAAGACACTTTACGCCCATTATGGTGAATGTTCTTGCACCAAGGGAACAAACGTTGACACCTGTACCGTGACAGGCGTTACCGATAATAACAAATGTCAATATAGTTATTCTTGTGCAACTGGTTACAATAATGGTGGTGTATCTGAAGGGTCTTTCCAAGGTGACTTTGCCACAGCATCTAATACCAGCCCAAGTTGTAATAATAAAAACACATATCTCATCGTAGTTACGGCAGGGCACGGAATCGACGCTGTGACAGCGGCTGGTTGGACGGACCAAGGTGCTAACACAATAACCAAGGTCTTTAATTACCTTGACACCATTGATTTATCGCATGTTTTAATTCCAACTCATAAGATGGGTTATTTTGGTATTGCATATGACAATGGAGGAGCCGGTTCAATCAGTGGAACAAAATTCACTGTTGGCGCTGGCGATGCAGCAATTACACTGTCTGCGAAAGCTATAACAACCCCAACTGCAACAATCAGTGGTGGTGCAACCAAAGTTTATAATTACGAAGCAACAACTTTAACTGCTGGCGAACCTGGTCCTTATGACGATGATATTCATGTTAAATACAGTTTTGGTTATTCAACGACCCCTGATGGAACATACGGCAACTGGACCACCGCATCAACAACAAACACGTTGACTATTGCCAAAGACGCTTTCCGTGGAACAAGATATTACAAGGTAAAGGTTATAGCCAGCGATGGAGGAAGATTGTCTGATGCAGAAGCAACATCGTCTTATACAACAATGACTTTGGAAAACAAGGCAATTACGTTTGATGCAAATGGTGGGGAAGCTTCTGGGGTGTCACCATTATATGTATCTTATAACGATGCCACTTTGTATACATCCGCAACAGGATCAACAGCTGGAACATTACCAACAGCTTCAAAGTCAACCAATTATGTATGGACAGGATGGTATACAGATGCGACCACAGGCTCACAAATATATGACGCCAGTGACAACTTTACATCCGCCACTGTCAGCGGTTATACCAGTGATTCAAAATGGGTTGCCACGGAAAACAAAACACTTTTTGCACATTATGAAGAATACATGTGCAGCTGGTTACAATAATAATGGTGTATCTGGTGGGTCTTTCCAAGGTGACTTTGCCACAGCGTCTAGCACCAGTCCAAGTTGTACTGCAAACGGATATCAGGTTACGTATAAAGCTGGTCAGGGTGGTTCTGGAGAAGATCAGACTCAAAATGTTATATATAATGCGACATTTGTAACCAAACCAGATGATACATTTACAAAAGAACATGCTGTATTCCATGGATGGTTACAAGAGTCGGATAAATTCCCAGAAGCCAGCCACCAATACACATATGATATTGTTGGTAACACTATATTGACTGCAGATTGGTGGTGTATTGCTGGATATGAACTGAACACAACGACCAAGGCGTGTGACGCGTGTCAAGAGGGTTATTATAAAAAAGGTGCCGGAAACGAAGCATGTACCCCAGCAAGCACGGCAATGTTTGCACCAGGTCGTGGTGGAACCGATCAATTCCCATGTGTTCAAGGGTCATACACCGATGAAACAGCTCAGGCAACATGTAAAGCATGTGCCCCAGGATATACCAATTTTGGCAACGGAAATAGTGCTTGTACAACACCTTGCCCAGAAATAGAAAATTTGGCTACATGGAAACAGCCAGTATGGGCACAAAACAATGAAGAAATGGCTGTTGGAACATGTTTAGTTGACACATGTAACGCGTGTGTTAAGGGAACCGGTGCGGCAACATGTGATGTAACGATTATCAATAATACCTGTGTCTATAACGGGACATGTAGTGCTGGATATAATACGCCAGTTGTAAACAGCAAGAATATTGTATGTTCACCGAATACGTACACCGTTCAATATGACTGTGGTACCGGCACGGATGGTACGACCCCAACCGACAAAACGGCAACATACAATGCAATCTTTACCCCGGCTGCAAACGGTGGAACATGTTTAAAGACAGGTTATTCGTTTGCTGGATGGAAAGTTAGTGGCACAGCAGACACCAAAAATTCAGGATTCACATGGGCATATCTTGAAAACAAGACATTTACAGCACAATGGACACCTAATGTGTACACTATTACACTTGATGACCATGGGAATTTGGCTGATAGTGAAATTGTTAATGTGGCCGCAGATCCACAAACGTTGTATATGAAGTATGATAACGGATGGTTTACAGATGCCACTACAATCAATCAAATAACAGAATTAAACAACGTACCACAAAAGAGCACAGGATATGAATTTGCGGCATATACATTTAATGACGAAGAAATTATAGATGACACAGGAACATTCCTTAGCAACAACTTTACAACAGAAGACAACACAATCCTTGTGGCATTGTGGACAAAGACCAAAACAAAATGTGATCCTGGACAATACTATACCGGCAGCGGTTCAGTATGCGCACCATGTAAGCAGAACCAATATTGCGTTGGTGGTAAGTTTGATACAGACGCTGGTCCAGACGGGTATTTGGACTGTCCAAACGGCGGCAAAACCGATGGGGGCGCACATTCAATAAACAATTGTTATAAAACCAATTTGGACACATATGTTGCCAATAATGGTACAGGAACTCAAACATGCGATTATAATGACACAAGCCATGAATACGATGCTAATTGCAGAAACAAAGAGATAACTGCATGTGCCGCGGGATACTATTATAATGAAAATGCAACAAACTCTAGCAATCCAGATTGTGTTGCAGTGGGCGACGGTTATTACAGTCCGACCGATGATACGGCAAGAACAGCATGTCCGCCAACTCACCCACATACAGATGCAAATGACGTTCCAACAAGTCGCGATTACTGCTATGCTGACTGTAACCCAACTGACTATGCCAATGCTCAGACAATGGCTGGACGCAACTATTATAACCAGACACACGGAAAATGCTCTATTGCATCATGTAATGCTCACTACTACCTGAAAGCAGGCATGTGTGTAGAATGTGAAGCTGGATATTTCTGTGACGGAACGGCTGGCAGCGAAGACGATGGTCGTACATTATGCGCAACAGCAACAGCCGCAGATAAAGATGCATTTACAGATTGGGCGTTCTCAGCTGCGGGCGCATCTAGTGTAACACAATGCTATACAAATTGTTCAGAACGCAATGTTAACTATGGCAAGGCGACACCAGACCATGCAACAGAATTTTATCCGCAGGTATGTACATTTACTGGTAAATCAACCACCGGAAATCCGTGCAAAATTGCAGACCTGGCAAGTGGCGAATGTATCGAATCCGCATGCGAAGGCAGTTTTGAAATGAAATCAGATGGTAAATGCCACTCTTGCAATCGTCCACATGCATCTGGATATGCGGACACTGGTAATTGTATAGTCACACAGTGTGACGAAGGGTTCCATCCGTATGGCGACAACTGTGTTTCTGATTCATTTGATTGTACGGATACCATACCACACGCAACAAAAGCCTCTGTAACATGGGATGAAACCAAAAACACCTTTGGCGTTTGCACACTGATAAGTTGCGAAGAAGGATATCATGTTGAATCAAATGCATGTATCCCAGATGACCGTGCATGTGCTGTTGAAAACGGCGTTGGAACACAAAGCTGGAACGATGGTTGGGAAACATGTATCGTTACATCTTGTAATGCCGGGTTTACCACAGATAACAACGACCAAAATTGCGTTCCGTGCGATAATTTGATGGTCGGTGGCGAAGTTGCAGTCAGCAGTTATGCCCGCGGATGCGAAATAGCATCTTGTATGTACCAAGGTGAAAAGTACAAATTAGACATCGACAACAACGAATGCAAACCAATATGTACCGATCAAGATGACGATACAGGAACCAGATATTGGGACGAAGGCAGCAAGAAGTGTGTTCAACACTGTAAAGATGGATATTTGAATTGGTAACCACGACCCGCCCCGTGTAACAATGTAGGCACGGAAAAGGTACCTATCGCAAAATACTTTTCCATGAATATAATCTTTCATTGTATAGGAATAAAACAATGAGAGAAAAAACGTTTACAGTCGGCAAAAACATTCAAACAGTGTGCGCCGTATGGGATAATGTCAAAAAACCAGTTGGCGTAATCCAAATTATACATGGTATATGCGACAAAATAGAAACATACGACCGTTTTGCAAAACTTATGAACAAAAACGGATATGTTGTATTTGGTACAAAATACCAATCTTGTAAATGCGACAAAGAAAAATTATGCTATTTTGATAAATCCGTAGAAATACAAACAAACATAATGAAACACCTGGTTTCAAAATACAATTTGCCCTTATTTTTATTTGGATACGGATACGGTGCAATTATAACACAATCTATATTACAACAATCTACTATTCCTGCTGCGGGAATATGCCTGGCTAACACAGGTCAATATCCAGCTTTTTTAATAAACATGGCAACATTTTTTACGTGGTGCTGCGCCAAATTGTTTGGAGAAAATGCACCAGCAAATATACTAAACAGATTGTCTTTTGGAAAACGCAGATTACACACCGCCCCCAAATGCACCCATGGTTTTTATTTATCTTTATTTCGTGGAATCAAGACAATTAAACCATACGCACCATTTGACACACCAATGTTGATGATAAGCGGTGCGCACGATTCTTTTGCGACCAACCCTTGTTTTAGTCGTTCTCTTTATAACGCATACCGTGATAATGGCATTATGCATATCACGATGATTATATACCCCGACAAAAACGACAATTTGCTTATGGAGATGAATTTCGGCACAATGCCAAACGATATATTAGATTTCTTTAAAAGCACGCAAACCGAAAATTAACACTATTCGGCAACCAAAACAGAAGCTTTGCCGTCCTGAATCACTAAATCAGGATCGTCATTATATGTCTTTTCGCCAGTCCAGACATAATAATCGTATGATTTACCAGGCACAGCTTTAATTTCAATCACGTGATGATCCGTTTCTAATTTCAAATCATTGCCATTTGGCATTGAATATTTAACCATTTGAACGCCGGCGCAATTTATACAATCGTCATATTTGACATTGTTAACCGGCGCATCATTTGACCGACACCCAGCAAAAGCCAGCGCAGCAATCATTAAAAATAAAATATTTCTTTTCATGCCATACATTATATCACAAAAAATGTGGCATACAAAATGTTTTATTCAGCCGTTTTGATTTGATTTTGCACCCATCGGGTTAATTTTTTACTTGTGCCGCCGCCCCAGTTTGACCAGCCATCCATATCAACCACACATCCAGTACAAAGTGTGGTAATGTCCTTGAAGCTTTGCCCTTTGCCGCCGCCACTGTGCGTAACAAATGGAATTACCGTTTTGCCATCAAGATTGTATTTCGCCAGAAAACTTTTGACAGGTTGGGATATATGATTTGCCCACACTGGCGACCCAAGAAATATAATGTCGTAATTTTCTGGATTAATACTGTTTGTTGCCAATGGTGGTAAATAGTTTTGCTCTATTTCTTGTTCCAGTATTGCACGACGTTCCTTGGTATCACTTGGATAGTCCTTGGCTACTTGAATCTTATACATTTGTCCACCAGATGCATCTGCTATTGCTTTTGCGACATTTTCCGTTTTACCCGTCAAAGAATAATAAGCAACCAAGATTTTTGGTGTCGGCACCTCTGCGTACACATAACCACACACTGTCATTGGCACAACCAACAATAATATTTTTGTAAATTTCATATTTTCCCCCTTTTGTCGCCACATATTATTGGTCGCCAATACCATAAACACAACAGGAAGAAAAACATAAGAATATTGTATTTGCTTCCATTAAACGACTAATTTTTGTATAATTATTCCTGATAAACACGGAGATAAATCATGGCTTATCTTGTTATGCACGGTGTACCACATGGCTTTCAATCAACCAAATGCCCAGAAAACATACAAACACGTTTGGAAAAATTTTATACCTATTCCCAATCTGGCACCCAACAGTATGCGACACGATGGTTAAATAACACGATATACAGCTATGTTGTTTATGATAATGTTATCAGTCACAGTGGCCGTCCGGGGTCACAATTTGGCATATCAATTGTTTTTCCAAATGAATTCGTCGTCAACCAAGGTACAATATTTAAAATACTAAAGCTTATATACGAAGCCCATATAAAAAACAAAATTGTTAAAGAAAATCCAAATGGACAAAAACAATGGCTTTATTCGAATATAAACACACCAGAAATGACAGAATACATTCGAAATTGTGCCAATGATATTCTTGCAAAACATCCAGATTTAGATTTTACAACTCAACCGTTACCACCATTGTCTGATTTATCTTTGCAAAACGGTTGAAAGATGATCATATACCATCCCATTATGCACCGACATTATTTTCCTTGCCAACGCACAAATAGGTAAGAATTTTTGTTGACGCTCTTTATTTTGCAACAGTTGTTCTTTTTTCCCTGCTCACGAATTTCTTCCTTACGCCATCCAAAACTAAAAACGTCCCCGTCGGGACGTTTTAATATTTTAATACCTGGCGGAGCCGAAGGGATTCGAACCCTTGATGCCCTTGCGAGCATACCACATTTCCAATGTGGCGCACTAGACCAACTATGCGACAGCTCCAAATGCAAGCAATTGTGTGTTATTCGGCATCATCCGGGGAATCAACCGCAACATCGTCCGCGACATCTTCGCCAGCATCCAATGCCTGATCAACATCAACCAATGTATTTTCCAATTCGGCGTCAATTTCACGTAACAATGGATCTTCGGTTGCGACTTCCAATGTTTCTTCTGCCGTTTCAGAGATTGGTGCTTCTTTGTACGATTGAATAAATTCATGGCGAACATTGTCAACGTCCAATTTACCACTTGCAATTTCGCGCAATGCGACAACCGTCAATTTATCATCGTTTTTTTCAACCACTGATTCAACCCCGCCGTTCAAATCGCGAACGCGTTGTGATGCCAGCATTCCCAGTTCATAACGACTTTCTACATACGGCAAAGTATCAGAATTTGTTGTGCGTGCCATAATTAAATCCTTTGTTGAAATCTTTGTAAGTCAGGTTATAATGCCCCATGGACAGTCAAAATGCAAGCAGAAAATAATAATAATTATATTCAAACAATCACTTTTGGGTGCCGATTGAATGCGGTTGAATCTGAAAAGATTGCAGAAATGTTGCGGGGTATTGTTCCGGCAGCTATTGTTGTCAATACTTGCGCGGTTACTGGTGAAGCTGAACGCCAATCTGCACAATATGTTCGCCGCGTTGCACGCGAGAACCCAAATATACCCTTATTCATAACAGGGTGCGCTGCGACACATGACAATACACCCTTTACAAAAATTCCAAATGTGCGAATTATTTCCAATGCTGACAAATTAAATCACGATGCGTATATTCGTGCTGTCGGCGATTTTGATTTTTCTAGTATTAATGACAAGCCAAACATTTCGAATCCAGACACCCAGATGTCTAAACAGTTCATCCAAATTCAAAATGGGTGCAATCACGATTGTACATATTGCATAACGCGTCTGTTGCGCGGTCCATCGGTTTCATTTGAATACAGTGATATTTTGGCAGATGTACGCAATGCGGTAAAAAATGGGTATAATGAAATCGTATTAACCGGGGTAGACAGCGCATCATACCACAAAATCTATGACGGCAAACCGTTCCTAATAAGTGATTTGTGCCGAAAATTATTGGTTGATGTGCCGGAAATAAAACGTCTGCGACTATCGTCAATGGACCCGGCATCACCTGAGATATTCAAAATTATTGATTTGATTCATGAAAACCCGCGCATGATGCCACACTTGCACCTTTCTATGCAATCGGGTTCGGACACCATTTTAAAATCTATGCACCGACGCCACACCGCCGATATGGTGCGCGACATCGTTGCACACGCAAATAGCATCAGCTTCAGCTGGGATATTATTTGTGGTTTTCCAGGTGAAACTGACGAACTGTTTGCCGAAACATTGAATTTAATTATGGAAACCAAGCCAATAAAAATTCACGCCTTTCCTTTTTCGCCACGACCCGGGACACCAGCCGCAGAAATGCCAAATCAAATCGACAAAAGCGTATCAAAACAACGTGTAAAGACCATTACAAACGCGGCAACACGCAACCGTAAAGACTTTATGAATATACATTTTGGACAAATAATACCGATTTTGGTTGAAAATAATAATATTGGCCGTACGCCACATGATATATCAGTTAAAATTTTGGGTGACAACATTCCAAATCGAACCATTTGCGATTGTAAAATCATCGGTGTTGATGATGATATTTTTATTGCAACAGTATAAACATACAACCGTCAAAACGATAATCTTATTGTTGTGTTTGAATCAAATTGTCAAAATCATCTTCGTCCCAAATTGTAATACCCAATTCGGCTGCTTTCTGCAATTTGCTGCCCGCTTCTGCACCAGCAAGAACAATGTCCGTTTTTGCAGATACCGAACCAGACACTGTCGCCCCCATTTTTTCAAGTATTTCGCGCGCTTCATCACGGGTATATTTTGATAATGTCCCAGTCAAGACGATTTTCTTACCAGAAACCGCTGTATCCGTTGCAATATTCGATACAGTTTCACGAATTGTAATCTGTTGTAATAACGCATCTATCCCGCGAACATTGTGTTCATCGGCAAAAAACGATACAATTTCATCAGCCATTACTTCACCAATACCATCAATTGTTTTTAATTTCCATGCCTGTGCTTCACGCAGTGCGTTTAGTGTTCCAAACGCCCGTGCCAAGATTTTTGCCGTTACCTCACCAATTTCCGGAATTCCAATTGCATATAGAAAACGATGCAAATCAACACTGCGCGCATTTTCAATAGACTTATTCAGGTTATCTACTGATTTATCGCCAAAACCGTCCATGCATTTTATTTCATCGCCATGGCGTGCAATAATCGTAAAAATGTCCGCCGGCGTTTCAATCCAACCGCGAGATATAAACAATTCCAATTGTTTTGTCCCCAGACCATCAATGTCAAAACCCTTTCTTGATACAAAGTGTTCCAGTTCGCCCAATCGTTGCGCCGGACAAGACAGAGTATTCACACACCGCCATGCTACCGCGCCCGATTCCCGAACAACTGCGCCACCGCAAACGGGGCATTTGTCTGGAAATACATACGGGGTTGTATTTTCACCGCGACTTGCCACGCCAACAATTTGCGGAATAACATCACCAGCACGCTGAACGGTCACCATGTCGCCAATACGCACATCAAGACGCCCTATTTCATCGGCATTATGCAATGTTGCACGTGATACAACAACACCACCGATATTTATCGGTTCCAGTTCTGCGACAGGGGTTAAAACGCCCGTTCGACCAACCTGAACCGTAATATCGCGCAACAGTGTTATCGCACGCGCAGCCGGGAATTTATACGCAACTTCCCATCGTGGACTGTTGGCGCGCGCGCCCATTTTTTCCTGGGTTGCTACATCGTTCACCTTGATAACCAATCCATCAATATCAAATGGTATTTCGGCGCGTTTTAACATAATATCATTATAAACGTTCTGAATTTCAGCCATGGTATTTGCGTGGTGCGCCCATGGCCGTGTCGTTTTAAAACCCCAAGATTCCAGTTTATCAAAATATTCGCTTTGCGTTTTCCATGTGCGATTTGATAATTCGCCATATGTATATCCAAACGCAGAAAGTCTGCGCGATGCCGTAACATGTGCGTCCAACTGGCGCAACGAACCCGCCGCTGCATTACGTGGATTTGCAAAGACTTTTTCACCACGCACCTCTGCCATTTCGTTTAACGCAATAAAATCGTCGCGCAACATGTATACTTCACCACGAACCTCAATCACATCGGGAAATTCGCCAGACAGGCGTTTTGGAATATCAGGTATGGTCAACAAATTCGCCGTTATATCTTCGCCAGCAACCCCGCTGCCCCGCGTTAAACCACGCACCAAAATACCATTTTCATATCGCGCCTCATACGATACACCATCAACCTTTAATTCAATGAATAAATCTTGATCGGGCAATTTATCAAACCAATCTGCAACCTCTGCCTCATTAAACACGTCTGAAATAGACAACATTGGCACCGTATGTGCAAACGACTTAAATTTATCCGACACCGCCGCACCGACATGTGTTGATGCGCCATTTTTCGCAAGAGTTGGATACATTGCCTCAATTTCCAAGGCGCGTTTTTTTGCGGCATCATATGTTGCATCGTCAACCACCGGCGCATCGTTTTGATGATATGCGATGTCCCATTCAGCCAACTTTTTCAACAGTTCTGCATGTTCAGCCAGAATAAATAAATCGGGTGTATTTGACATACCCCGATTATAGAAAATTGTATTACTTAATACAAGTGGGAAATAATCGCAAACGCTTAATTTATTTAACCTTACGCGTATTCAAAACTTGTGACATCAAATGTCTAGTTTTTGCTTCGAACAGGTCCAAATGTTCTTTTCCTGGGACAAAAGGTTCACCTGATTTTAATGAATCAATATACCCCTTTACGTGATTAAAAATCATTTCGTGTTTATATTCGTTATGTTTTTGACTTAAAAATGTATCAAATAAATTAAGTCTTGGTATTCCAATTGTTACACTTGGATAATTACCAAACGTGTCATAATGGTCAACAAATTGAAAAGTCATTTCTTCAAATTTATTATTTGGAAATCGAACCCTGACATCATAACCATTTTTATTTTTAACAAATTTTGTGTTTTGTGGTCCCATAGCGTACATTTTGTTGATGATATCATAAAATACCTCAGCATGACGATATTTTTCGGCATTTGCTTCACGAATTCCTGGATTTGTCAGAAAATAAAAGAATTTATCATACGCTTTGTTATATGACATTGCTGACGGGCGCGTTTTTAACGATTTAATCAGATTACGAAATGCGATAAAGTCAGGGGCAACACGTTTACCATCATCCAAAACACTATCAACAAAAGCCACGGCATCAATGTCTAGATACGGAACACGCACATTAATCTTGGTGACAACCGAACCGATGTTCGTTAAACCAGACACATAGTTAATCATAAACGGTCCAACTGGCGAATTATGCACGTCATACATACCATATCCCATCGGGTTCATTTTGGTATTATCAATATCGGTAAAGTCGGCATAAATTTCTTTGCCAGACACTCGCTGCAAAAAATCTTTAAGTTTCGGATTTCGTGTTTGCATTTTCAACCCTTTGTTTATAGAGTAAAATAACACAAAAAAATTATTTTGTCAAACACTAATATAAAAAACAAAAAATGCCCCCACTGGGGGCATTCTAAATTGTTTTCTGTCATTCCGACTATTCATCAAGGTTTTTTAACAGAATTTCCTTTAATTCATTAGGAATCATGCCGGTTGAATTATATCCACAATCAACATGGTGGGTTTCACCGGTTACCCCAGATGACAAATCACTAAATAAATACAGAGCTGCCCCAGACACATCGTCCAGTGTCATATTCCGGCGCAACGGGGTCTGTTCGGCGTTCAGACGAAGTAACCCCTTCATTCCGCCAACACCCGATGATGCCAATGTCAAAATTGGACCTGCAGATATAGCATTTACACGGATTTTATCGCTGCCAAGGTCCGCCGCCAGGTACCGAACTGAACTTTCCAGCGCAGATTTCGCAACACCCATAACATTATAATTTGGCACAGACTTTTCCCCGCCATAATATGTCAACGCAACCACAGAGCCACCGTCTTTCATTAATTTTGCCGCCCGACGTGTCAAGTCAACCAACGAATATACGGAAATGTCCATCGTATTCTTGAAATTTTCACGCGTTGTATCGGCATAGCGACCAGTCAATTCATTTTTGTCTGAAAAAGCAATTGCGTGCAAAACACCGTCCAAATGTCCCCATTCGCGTTCAATCGCCCCAAACAACGCATCCATCTGTTCATCATTTTGGACATTGCATTCGGTAACGAACTTTGCATCAATTGATTCAGCCAGCGGACGAACCCTTTTTTCCAAATTTGGCATTGCATACGGCATTGCGACATCAGCCCCCGCGGCATGCACACGTTGCGCAATCGCCCACGCCATTGACCAATCGTTTGCCACACCCGTAATTAAAATCTTTTTACCTTTTAATAACATTTTTTATCCTTTTTCTAGGTACCTCATGAATAATAGCACCGCACTACCCCAATATCAAATGAAATTATAACAGACAAAAAAAACGAACCCTTAAAATGTTCGACGTCACAAAAATCTCTGACAATTAGTCTTTTCTTTGCTTGACAAATATTTTTATTGTATTATATTTAGTGCCTAGAGGTTGTTATGTCTAAAGAATCTGATTTTGGCAGCATTGGCATTCCTTTATCTTGCAGCATTTTTCTTGAATGCGCATTGGATGCATATAAACCGTATATCAAATCCATCGGTGATGAAACATTAAAAATAGTCCACGAATGGAATAATCTTTTGATATCTTTGCTTAAAACAAACAAATACAAATCAATATTGGGAAAGACAGGCAACAAACTGTTACATTACACGTCCGAAAACATCAATTTTGGCAACAAATGTGTTTCCACCGCCCAAGACGTAAACGTTCAATCTTTGCATTATGCATTGCGTTTCGACAAAAGCGTTCGTTTCCTGCGCGACAAATACGAATACGATCCAAAACTTAAACTTTGTGATTTAGGCGTGGGGTTTTCACCATTGTCTGTGGTATTTCAAACCCAATATGACATCAAAGATGTATATTGCATTGATATCGTTCCAGAAATCGCTGATATATACACAGAAACGGCTTATAAACTGTACGGCAATACACCAAACTTTATAAGCTGGGAAACATTACAGACAATGCAAAAGAAAGAGAGACCAAACACTATCGTTTCCGTTGGTTGCTTACCACACATACCAATTGAAACACAAAAAGAATACATGAAACAAATAAACGACAAATTTGATAACTTTTTTCTTGAAATCAAATACACTAAACAATCCCAGAAAACAAATACCACCAACGCGTTCAGTCTGTCAGATTTGCAAGATTTGTGTCTGGACTTTGAAAACATCATGGATGTAGAGATAGCTGTTAAACGTAATGCGATAAGTTACTTGCGCAAGTTTATGCATGCAAAACCAAACCGTGCTGACTTCATCAATAACTGCCGCAGCTTGTTTCTAAGCAGATAATGAACACACAAGACTTTCACACCCATTAGACTTGTGGAAACTTTCCTAAAAACATGATAAAATCAATCTATGACCAAAAAATATGACGATAAATCTGTTAAACGTGGAATAAACCTGTTGCGCGCGGGATGGTTTTTGCATAATTTTATGTTGGTTTTGCCCGTTATCGTCTTGATTTATACACAAAAGGGTGTCACAGTCGGCGATTTCTTTTTAATTCAGGGAATTTTTCGTCTTGCTGCATTTTTATTTGAGATTCCATCTGGATACATGTCCGATTGTTTCAGTCGCAGACGTGTTTTGATTGCAGGATCGTTGTTTCACATATTGGGCTTTGTTACAATTGCTGCATCATATGGTTTTTGGACGATCGTATTGGGGGAATCTTTGCTTGGAATATCCAGCGCCCTTTTTTCCGGCACCTTAGAGGCATACACATACGATTTATTAAAAAGAAACAAAAGCCAAAAACAATTCCTAAAAGAATTTGGTAACATAACCACATACGCCAGTGCCGCCAGTATGATAGCTGGACTTATCGGGGGCTTTTTATTCGTACAACTTGGTGCAAATGGGCTGCTGTGGTTGGAAGCCTTTATTGCAACAATCGGCATATTTACATTTTTAGCTTTACCGGAATTATTAGAAATTCGCCGCATCGTCAAACACAAAGATGCACTTACTGATGCAATATCAATAACCGTTACAACAATGAAGAATCCAAAATTGCGGAATCTTATACTGTTTCCTTCGTTATTTGGCGCATTTACTATTGTTTTGTTATGGATACTACAGCCAATTATGGAAGTATCGCATGTTTCGATTGGTTTGTTTGGAGTTTATTTTGGAATAAACCAGTTGTCCGTTTTGTTGTGTGCAAAATACGCATATAAAATTTGTGAAAAGCTGGGGGAAATTGCCACGTCTATTATCACAATTTTCACAATTATTCTGGGCATTATAATGGGAATTGTCGCAATTCACACAAGCAATATCGCTGTTGTATATATTGCATGTGGAATACTGGCATTTTCATCAGCAATAAGGGTTCTTAACAACCTGCAATATAATACACTTCTTCACCACAGCATTCGTTCAACTGAACGTGGCACTGTATTATCTGCACGCGCAATGACCGCAACATTGTGTGGTGCCGTATTTTTAAGCACATCCAAATTCTTGATTGATTACATTGGTATAACCGCAACATTAACCGCATTGGGTATAATGATTATTCCATTACTATGGTCGTTAAAGCTTGTATCAAGATATATTGTCAAAAAATAAGAAACGGGGACATATCCCCGTTTCTTATTTTTTAGCATTTTTGAACTGAATATCTTTTAATTTCGTATAATCGCCACCCAGCGCATATAATTCGGCATCAGTTCCCTGCTCTACAATTCTACCGCCCTTAACTACGCAAATTATATCTGCATCGACAATGGTTGCCAAACGGTGTGCAATAACGAAAGTCGTGCGCCCCTTCATCAATTCTTTCAATGCCGATTGAATAAGACGTTCTGATTCACTGTCCAATGCCGATGTAGCTTCATCCAGCAACAAAATTGGAGCATTTTTCAATATAGCACGCGCGATTGCGATACGTTGCTTTTGTCCACCAGACAGTAATGCACCACGTTCCCCGACCAAATTATCATACCCCTTTGGAAAACTCATAATAAAATCATGAGCATTGGCGGCCTTGGCTGCTGCCTGAACTTCTTCCATAGTGGCATCTGGCTTGCCATATCTGATATTATCGGCAATCGTGCCAGCGAACAAAAACACATCTTGGGACACATTGGCGATATTATCACGTAACGATTCCAGCGTATAGCTGCGAATATCAACCCCATTTATTTGGATTGATCCTTTTTGAGTATCATAAAAACGTTCCAACAGATTAAATATTGTTGATTTTCCACCACCACTGGGCCCAACAAAAGCACAAACCTTGCCCGGTTCAACTTCCAACGAGACTTGTTTCAATACATCACCGTCTTTTGTGTTATACGCAAATGTTACATCGTCCAGTTTCACACTCATTTTATCACCAGTCAGCACGATTGCATTTTGTGCATCTTGAATTTCCGGTTTTCTGTCTAAAAATCCAAACAATGCTTCGGCAGCAATCAAACCTGCTTGGACACTGCCGTTTATAGACGTCAATGACTTCATGGGCTTATATGCTGCGGTCAAAGCCAGCAAAAACGCCGTAAAGTCACCCGTTGTGATTGTTCCACTGGTTATAAAATATCCCCCAACCAACAATGCAAAAAACAATCCAACCGATATCAAAGATTCCATAATTGGCGAACGCATTGCCGACAATTTTGCAGACTTAAAATGAACCTTGACGCGTCTGTCTTCCAAACCATTCATTCTGTCTGATTCGCGGGGACCATTGCAAAAGGATTGTATTGTTTTAATACCCTCAATGGATTGCGAAAGATGAGTAATTGTTTCTGCTTCGACTCCAAAACTTCTGCGGACAAAAATGTTTTTTTTGCGGGTAATAACAACCATAGAAATAAGAATTGCTGGCACCAAAAACATTAAAACAACTGTCATTTGTGGTGCATACCAAACCATCAAAGCAAACATCATTACCACAGTTGACGTATTGTTCACTGTCTTGATAACATTATCGGTAACCAAACTTAATACCGAATTAGCCATCCCCGCAAAATAATTCAAAAGCAAACCCGTTTGTGTATTATGGAAATAACGCAATGGCTGTTTAACCATATTTTCATACAAACGGCGACGTAGCCGCGAAACACCCAACAAGCCCGCCTTGGTCATGGTTAATGATTTAGCATATGTAAGCGCCCCCTTGGCACAGAAAACAGCGACAATTTCCATACCAATCCAAACCAGCGAATTCATATTTTTTTCAATAAAACCTTTATCAATAACCTGTTTCACCAGTGTAATTGAAAATGCCTCAGCCCCGGCGGATGCAATCGTGCAAATAATACCCAACGCAAGCCATTTCCAATATGGTCGTCCAAACTCTTTCCATACACGAATTTACTACTGTTCGGGTATCTTAGGGCAAATTTCCAATAAATGCAAAGCAAAATTACAAATGGGTATTAATTCCGCACTCTTTTAACGCTATTTTTACGACGTGTCGTATACCCTGTGGCATAGAACCAATCATCAATTATGGAAAGTGTTGTTTCAATATATCGCGCAATTTCCCGCAATGAATTATGAAACTTACACTCATTTAAAATTTGGTTTAATTCCTGGGCCACAAACGACAGAATTTGGGTATGTTGCGGGTCCAAGACAGTAATTTTGTCCGATTTATAAAGTATGTCTTCCAAATTATTTAATTGATTCTTTATCGCCCGCAAATATTTCGCGTCTAAATGCAGTTTTTTATAATTCAGGTTAATATCCTGTATCGGCACTTCTATGCGCGACAACCCGATTATATTCTTCATTTGCGCAAGTATTTTAAGCAAACAATCGTCCAGCATATTTATTGTTTTTGTATATTGATGTTTGTTCATACGTCGCGTCACCAAGTAATTTGAATATTCATAGAACAAAAACACCAACGGAATCGCCAACAGCGATGCCGCAACATTATTTGCCAAATCAATCCAGCTTGGGTCTTGCAGATAATCTTGGGCAAAGTCAAACACAAACACACCGCCCGCAATAGACAACACATATGGAATAGATTTCAAAAGCAAATTGCCGAACTTCATACCGCCAATTTTACACGAAACCGACCGCAATAAAACAGGATTCAATTCAAACAAAAAACCGACAATCTGTCGGTTTTTATTGTTCTATTTTTTACGAGCTTTGACCACTTCACGAATTTGCTGTTTAAGTGTACTCTGATACAGTGTTGGAAAAGTCAAGCATTCATGGTCTTTACCATCTGGAAATGTCTTGGTTGCTGTTTGCAATAAAACACCCACACGTGCCGCAGCGTCAATTAACGCTTGCTTTTTCCCGGGTTTGGGCAACACAGCCATATATTCAACCATTTCCGATGTCCGACCAGCCTCTCTACCATCTGGGAACGCATCAAAATATCCATAATCTTCCACCCATTCATTAATTTGTTGTTTATTCATTGAAAGACTCCTTTATTAATCTATGTAATTACCATTTGCTATACCGTCACACTTTTGTTCATCAAATGTCGCGACACAATCTTGGTATGATGGTGTGTATTCATATTGTTCCATTTCAGGCGAGTATCCATTAACAGTTTCATGTTTAATGTGATAATTGTCTATATAATTTCTGGAAACATTTAGACCACAAAAAAGATTTCCGATATATTGATTACCATACACATCATCTTGCCATAAATTGCCATCCCTTACATAAGAATGTAATTTACATGCATGTGATTGTGCATATTGTCTGGCAAAACGCTTGCATAACTTGTCCATATTGGATTGCATAACATTATCACCCGCATAATCATAAACACTTTCACAATACTCATTTTTCTCGACAAGTTTTTCGTATCTTGAATCCTGCACTTTTTCCATTTGTTTAAGTTTGTATGCATTATTATTTTGTGCATCGGTCGCCTTGTCTAAAAACTCGTCGCATAAAGATTTGTCCCCAGCAAACATAGATTTAACACAAATGTTTTCCAATTCAGACAAAGAATACTTCTTTGTATTCAAATCAAGCTCATACAATCTATCACACGAAAAAGCATCCATGCCGTGATCTTGCTCCACCCTATAACACGCAGCATACAATACACTTGGATACCACTGTATTTGCTTAAAAGTATCTTCCACGAAATCAAGCTTTTCGCCTTTGTCTGCTAACACATTGTGATATTGTATTATCTCTCTCATCAAAACATCGCACCCAACGGGCTCTATATCAGTTTTATTTGTAGCATCAAGATACGCTTTGCATACTTGTCTAGACGAAGCATACAAAGTGTCGTTTGTCTCCTTCGCAATTAAATCTGTCATCATTAACATTACATTTATTGCTTCTTGTCCATGTATCGAAGTTGAAACTGCATGAAAATCGAGTACAAACCACTGAATTGGCGTATCTACACTCTCTATAACCCCTGCATTTGCAAGATTTATATTTAACGCCAATAAAAAAACAGTTATTAAACTTTTTTTCATTTTATCTTAACGCCCCCTCGCATTCGTCGGCAACGGATGCCGCGCGTTTAATAGCACCAATTTGCGTTGCGTTAAATACTGTTGCAACACCCGATGCGATTGTTGTTCCCCCAGCCAGCACATTTGCCGCCGTATTTAAATTCTTTTCCCGCTTGTCATCACCATCACGCACAGATTGCGAATTTGCAGACGCCGATGTGATTGTCCCGGCAATACCCAACCCCGCACCAACACCCGCAGATGTTGCCGCACCGGCTGATTTTTTATTAATAACACTAATATCAACAGTTGACCACGCATCACACGCCGAAACAATCTTTTCTGCGCGTGCCAAATCATCAACCGTTGCAGAGTTTTCAATTCGCGCCTGCATACGAACAGCCGACAATGTTTTGACCGATTGCAAACATTCGTCTATTTGCGATTTCAAATCACCCTTTACCTTGTTTACACCGGCAACAACCGCGCCCGCAATATTGGTCGCCGTTGATGTCGCCAACATACCAGTGCGCCAATTACCCAATTTTCTTGATTTTTCGTCAGCCGTCGCCAAATCTTGTTCCATTGATTCAATCTGGGCAGAATATGTCATGGCAAAATCTTTTAATTCACGATTGAACGCAATCGTATCAGCAATAGTTATTGTTTCAACAGGGACATCCGCGTTCGCAATTCGTAAACGTTCAATTTCAGATTCCAGCTCAGCGATTTCTTTATCCACGTTTGCCTTGGCAATACCGGTACCCAATGCCACACCACCAGCAACCGTTCCAACCGATGTGACAGCGGTATTTATGCCCGCCTTGGTTTTCATATCACTTAATTCATCGCTGATTCCGCCACATGCCACACGGGTATTTTCGATTGCCGCACCCAAATCGCTTTCTGCATGCGCCAATCCAGCCCCAAACATCATCAACACCAGTAATGCGACCCGCATATCGTCCCCCTTTCCTATTGTCACACAACAAAAAACCACCAAAAGAACGGTGGTCGGGGAGTTTGCAATCATTTACTCAGTGATTCCGCGGCTTTCGGGTTACCCCTGTTTTATGGCACGCGACTCCCCGACATTGTGTCAGGGACATAACGGTGCAAAAGGCACCGAAACATCTTTTTTAACGATGCTTTCGCACCGGAGTAAATGGGCTTGCAACAGCCCCGAACCCAATTGTTCCTTGGATTCTTTTCTTATAATACCATACTTTGATAATTTATAAAAGATTTTTTTACTTTCGCACCAAAAACCACCTGTAATTAAACAGAATTCTATTCTGCACACCTGCGCAGTCCAGCGCATATATATCGTGATTTTATCAGCGCACTATCTATTTATAGTTGAACATATTGATTGCGTTCTTATTCCGTGATAATTTGTCTATGTAAATAACAAAGGGGCAGAATATGACTAAACAAGAACAAGCAAAAAAATGCAACTATGCCATAAAGGTGTTGAACAAAGTCGCCAATGGCGTTGATGTCCCACTTGCACAAAGGATAACCGCATGCCAATATGCCATAGAAGTCCTATGCCACACCACCGACACCGCCGACACTATAAATGAATGATTTCTTTATTAAGGGTTTTACCCGCGATATATTCGGCGGCGAGTCTGCGATGGCATTGTGTTGCCGATTTTTCTGTACACAACAAACATATCCTATCAAGTTTAGATACATCGCAATTGTGCAACGGATCACGTTTTTGCAATAATTCACTATACATTTTTTCGTATTCTGCCCATGTAATCTTTTTATCTTTATACCCCGCCAAGATATCCGATGTTGGTGCAAATTCTGGATGATATTCATAACGATTACCCAGCACCGACGCCAAATTATCGCCATTATAATAAGGAACATAGGTGCTGGTACGCCAAAGACGAATATCCCACACGCAACTTATACACGTCGCGTCCAACACTTCCAGGAAAATTTCTGGCTTTTTACCGCTAAAACCGATTGTAAATATCTTTGTCATAAAATCAGTATTTAATTTTATCCAGTATCAAATAAAAATCAGGAATATTTTTTGGTTTCATACCATTTAATAAATCAACGGAGGCTATAGAGCCGAATGGTACATAAAAATCGTCATCAAATTTATAATATTCACGAATTGCCCCATTGATTTTATTTTCCAATTCGGACATCTGCATATGAATCATCATATCCCAAACTTTTTCTTGAATTTCATCGTATTTATAATTACTAAATCTGTAATTATCCCAAAAATAAGACAAAATTTGTTTGGCTTGTTCTCTGGTTAATTCTTTTATGCTCACAGGAAAAAAATAGTCCGGATGTGCTGCACGATACATATCAAGTTTTTCTTGATTTACACCATACGCATTTATATGTGCAGTATCATGGTTGCTTTGCGTGTTTTCGTATTCAACTATTCTGCTAACAAAATCACTACGCCTATCAGCAATAGCAACCATTGGGACTAACAATAATAATACAAACACTAACTTTTTCATACGCCTATTATTGCAGGATATACACCAAAAAATCAATATCTATTTGTACGACTTGTCCAACCATCACCGTATTTATCCCATCCAGATAACCCTTGTAGGTATTCAATTCTGTTTTCTTTTAAATCTTGCATAAAATCATCAACTTTATCATTGGGTATATTGTTCAAAGCATCAATTGTTTTGTCGCCAATTTTGCCATCTATTTTTAAATTTGCATCCATTGAATCGTTTAATGTTTCTTGAATAGTTTTCCCAACGTTATTGAAATTACTCATAACCCCCATATCAAATATAGCAGCCGCGATACGTTCGTTTTCTATTTCTCCAATTCGGCGTTCGTCGTAATAATCTTCGCCATAAATTTGTTGTGCTTGTTCTCCAGTTAAATCTTTTACATTATCTGGAAAATTAAACTCTGGATGATCTGCATTATATTTATCAAGCGTTGGTTGTGTTATACCAGAATTTGTTGGTTGGTCTATTATGTTTGGGTTATCAACATAGCCGCCTTCTTCTGCCATGGTTTTATGAATGATGTCTTGCTTTCTGTTATCAATAACAGGTTTGTCGTTATCGTCTAATTCTGTTTCTTCTATCCAACACCGGCAATTGTCATGATGCGGATTTTTCGGAATTTCATCTCTGTCTTCATAAATGGTATCAGAAAAACTTGCGCAATCTTCACAAGTTCTGTCATCTATTACGGCATGCCAAATCCATGCTTTTCTTACTGTGACGTTGCGTCCTGTTGCATCAATTGTGCTGTTTCCATATTTGTTTTCAAAATAACTTTGGACTTGTTTCGCAACAGTTGCATGATTCGGATTATTAGAATTTGTATAAGCATCACTTTGCATCAAATTTAATATATTTGTTGGTATTTTGTTCATGATTTATCCTTTTGTTAAATAAAAAAAGCCCGCATGAAGTGGGCAATAAAAAACGGCGCAACAATGCGCCCTTAATTGTCAGATATTATATCATAAAATAGCGGAAAAATCAATATATTAAATACTTAACAAATGACTGGACAAGTGCCAAAAGACTATACCAAATACGACAACTCCCCAAAAGGATGTTTATGCAGCATACGCATTTTGACGATATTGAACCGAATAATAAAACAGATTTTATTATACTCTACTTCGTCGCAGTCTCACCATTTTCGTCACTTTATGAACTTTTTGCCAGAACAACAGAATGGCCGTACCATGAACACATAAAAACAAATAAAAATATAGCTATTTGTAATAAAACCATATGCGAATAGAACCCTATATACATTTTGCTTTTTTACTATGTTATCTTACATTTTACACGTGGTTTACACGAAGCCATTTTTGCCCAAAAAGGCGGATTACCAGGGCACATAAAAAATCTTTACAAAATGTTCACAAAGCCCTTGACTTGTGCGGATTTTAGGGTTATTATAAGTCGCGTTATTCGGGCATAGTTCAGTCGGTAGAACAACGGACTGTTAATCCGTATGTCACTGGTTCGAGTCCAGTTGCCCGAGCCAAGTTAGATATGACCCTGATTTCAGTATTGAGTCAGGGACTTTTTTTAAGCAAAACCAAGCCTTTCGTCCATCTATGACCGAGTTCGATAGCAA
>CADAHF010000013.1:24423-32772 GCA_902787665.1 uncultured Pseudomonadota bacterium | reverse complement strand
AACCATATATCCCCGGTGTTTCAACGTATGTTCCCGCGGCACACTGTATCTGACATTGTGTCACATCTGTTTTATCATTGTCCGTATTGTAATTATAACCGCTTGGACAAGGTGTGCACGTATTCAACTTATCGTCAAAAAAGTATGTACCGGCACAAACACATGAAATTTTGTTACCCCAATTAGATTCATATTGGGTTTCATATTGAATTGAACCTGTGGGACATGCTGTTGCCAAATTAGTGTTCTGGAACGTACCAGACCACATATTTGCGGCGGTTGGGTTACCGTTATCGATCAATCCTGCAAATGTCGTTGATGGCACAAAACCAGATAAATTAGTATCACCAGAAAAGGTTTTATTAAACATATGTTCTGCGGGCGTGGTAATATCTGCAAACAACCCAGCCGGGATAGATGTTAAACTGGTACAATTGGCAAATGTTTCGTGAAACATATATTTTGCATTTGCACTGCCTGTTAAACCACTGAATAATGTTCCCGGTATAGACGACAAATTACTGGCGCCATCAAACAATGATGCAAAACTTGGCACTTGGTTTGCAGCCGCCCCCAATTGTGGAAATACTTCGCCAAGTGAGCCAGAAACCGCAGCAATTTTCTGTTGATTGTCGCTGGCACCGAATTGCATTGCAGAATCAGACGAAGACGCATCAAGACCGACACTGGCATATTCTGTCGCTGTTCCACCAAACCGTATTGTGTGCGCCCCCGCAGCCGTCCACGAACACGAATATTGCGAAGTCAAATTGGCACTTTTCGTAATTGTTTTTCCAGACGCACCAACCCCAGACAACAGACCACCATCGCCACAATCAACATAGAACGTACCCTTTGCCGACAACCAAATATTAAACGACCCATTTGCAGTCAATTCTGTCGTAGTCAGGGTGAATTTTACTTGTTCGCATTGACTGCCGTTGCCGGTCACATCTATCTCATTTTCTGTGCATGCCACAGCTGCGCCCGTTATGGCAACGCCAACAAGCAACGCAAAAAGCGCAGAAAACAAGCGTTTCAAGTTTAAGTGGTCCTCCTTTCCATGAACCTTTGTAAAAATCGTACTAAAATCGCGCGCATGCACGCAAGAGAAAAACCAAACACTTCGCAACCTGCCCCTATGCCGGCAATTTGGATTACAGGCAGCATTCGTTGTTTTTAATAAAAAAACGCCCTTTCGGACGTTTTCTAAAATTTTCGCTCGGCACAAATGCCTATGCGCAATTTTGTATCTGCTCGAACTGCGCTATGCTTGTTCTTGCAAACAAAATTTGGTGCGAGCAAAGGGGCTCGAACCCTCGACCTCAACCTTGGCAAGGTTGCGCTCTAGCCAACTGAGCTACGCTCGCATTGCCGGGTTATTCTGACATAACTTTTTTCACTTTGCAAGTTTTTTTTATTATATCCATTTCCACGGTTGGAACACCTTTAACATACTTGTTACCGTACGTTTATCCGCAAATGTATGACCACAGCGCGGACATACAATGAACGGAGATATCATATGTTTAACCTTTTTACGCACCATCAACCAAACATATAATCCAGCCGCCCACACAACAATAATCAGTCCCCATGCAAAGTAACCGAAATATGTGTTGACCGTCTTGATAATTGTTTGCACAAAGCCCAAATCAGATTTTACCAATTCCGCATATATCTTGCGTGCGGTTGGCCATGATGATGGTTCCCATGGATAAATATGCTTAACATCATATTTAGTCAACAACATTGACACCGATGAATCCATCTGTGATTTTATTGCACCGTCAATCGCCTTATCCACTTCGACCTGCGCAGCTTTTGTTAAGTCTTTTTCAATGCCGGACAATTTCTTGTTCAACAAAGCTGTTGTATCTTCGGCACCGGCAATCACCTTGTCCGCCTGAGCCAGCGCTTTGTCTGCATCTTTGGTATTCACACCAAATTTACTGGCGATACCACTTAATGCCTTGACATTTGATGTAGTATTTTTTGCTTTGGCTGTGGTTTTTGTTGCCTTGTTCACAGCACCTTCTGCCATTTTTACTTTGTCGATCACTTGCGCAATCGGCTTTTCCAAATCGATTGATTTTTTAACACCGTTCAGCATTTTTTCATAACTGTCCGCGATATTGCGTTGCAAGTCATAGAAAATCGCGACAACTGTTGATTGTTTAATTGAATCAGAATACATATGTTTCACATGCAATGGATACCATATAACCAGCGCAATCCAAATCACCGAAAACACTGCAAAAGTAGTTTTGACGCGCGTGACAAATGACTTTTTCTTTGCCACAGTTTTTGCGCCACCGCGATCAATGACTTCTATTTCTTTCTTTTTCGCCATTTTTACTCCCTTTTATTATAGCGATGTTAAAAAATATGAGTAAAAGGTTCAAGTTTTTTTATTCTTTGCCAGTATATTTTGCAATAAAATCTCGCTTGAATTCCGCGAAATTCCCATTTTCGATTGCAGCGCGAATGTCACGCATTAAATCTTGATAGAACCACAGATTATGTTGGGTCAGCAACATCGCCCCCAAAATTTCATTACACTTTACCAAGTGATGAATATAGGCACGCGACAATTTGCACGCCGGACAACCACATTTATCATCTATCGGACTTTCGTCATCACGAAAACGCGCATTTTTCATATTCATTGTGCCGTGACGAGTAAATGCCTGGGCGGTGCGTCCAGCGCGTGTCGGCATAACACAATCAAACATATCAACACCACGTTCAACCGCACCCAAAATATCCAGCGGCGTTCCAACACCCATTAAATAACGCGGCTTATCCGTTGGCAAATGTGGCGTAACCGTTGCAATCATATCAAACATTGTTTCCTGGGGTTCACCAACCGCAAGTCCCCCAATCGCATAACCATCAAAACCGATTTCAGTTAATTGTTTTGCTGATTTTTCACGCAAATCGGGGTAATCAGCGCCCTGAACAATACCAAATATACCGTATCCATCGCGGTCAACAAATGCATCTTTGCTGCGTTTTGCCCAACGCGTAACCATATCGACATTTTTTTCCGCCCGTTCACGCGTTGTTGGTAAATGCAGACATTCGTCCAAAACCATTGTTATGTTTGAATCAAGTTGATGTTGAATATGCACAGAATCTTCGGGTCGCAAGAAATGTTTAACCCCACCGTCAATATGCGATGTGAATTCTACGCCCTCTTCTTTCATTTTTACAAGATTAGACAAAGACATAACCTGGAAACCGCCAGAATCTGTCAAAATAGGACCCGTCCAGCCACCAAATTTATGCAAACCACCCATCTGTTCCACCAAATCACCACCCGGCCGCATCATAAGGTGATATGTATTACCCAAGATTACTTGCGTCCCAGTATCGCGCACCATATCCATTGTTAACGCTTTGACCGTTGCCGCCGTTCCAACCGCCATAAATGCCGGTGTATCAAAATCGCCATGCGCCGTATGCACGCATCCACGACGTGCAGAACCATCTGTTGCAATCAAATCAAATTTTAACGACATTTATGAATCCTTTTTGAAATTATCATTCCATATCTGTTGCAAATCGGCATCAAAGTCTGCTCCATATGTAATAATTGACATTGGTGTATCAAATATTCCACGAGTGTATTTAACAACGTCTTTGGGGGTTATAGATTTTCTTTGTTTTACACTTTCCACAAAATCATACACCCGATTATAGAAACGATAAAAACCGTTTAATTTATCGTTTCTGGACTTTGAACTTTCCAGAAAATCTGCATCTTTCAAACGTGACAAATTAAACATTTTTTCTAACTCGGCCTGGGTTACAAGGTTTTCGTTATATACCCGAGCCATTGTTTTAGCCATTAATTCCACAACACGTGCGACATTTTCTGGCGCCGTTTCAGTACCATAGCCCGCACATTCATAATTTGGAAACCCATAATACGCATTTCGCAAACCATACACAAGACCGTTTTGATTTCTTAACACTTCCTGTAATTCGCGACGCAAGAAATCTTCAAAAGCCCCTATACATTTGTTGATGTATATATTTTCAAACGTATCTGGTATGGTGTATGGAAACACAATATCTAGTTTTACATTCTGGTTTTTATTTGCCGAACAATGCTGAACACAGGGTGTATAATCGTGTCTGAAATCTTGAACGACATCATGCGTTGGTAAAAATGCGAAAGACTTTTCCAATTGTGCAATTGTGTCGGTTACGGAATCAATACGTCCAGAAATCGTAATCACACAATTTTTTGCAGACATACGACGATGTGCAAATTCCAACAATTGTTCACGTGTGAAAGATTTAATATTTTCTGAATTTCCAAGATTCAACAATCCGTTCGGAACGAAAAAATTGAACATATTTTTCATTCCAAAATTAAACATATTGCGATCTGGGTTATCCATTGCACGCCGTAATTCATCAAGTATTGCACCACGTTCAATTTCCAATTGATTTTCTTTGAATAACGCATTTTCCAACATGTCCGCCAACACATCTATCAAAACACTGATATTTTCTGCAATAATACGACCATAAAAACTTAACGTCAGCATTGATGTTGTTGCATTACATACACCGCCATGATTTTCCATAAAATCTTTACGTTCTTTCTGGGTTGGAAAGCGTTTTGAACCTTTGCAAAACATGTGTTCACAAAAATGTGTAATACCGTATTCATTTGGTTTTTCATCTGCCGAACCAGTCTTGAATGATATTTTAACAAATGCGGTTTCTAGATCCATTGGATCCAAAATAACAGTCACACCGTTTGATAATTTATGCAAAGTTGGTTCAAACTTCATTTATTCCCCCTTTTTGAACAATAAACAACAATCGCCATATGAAAAGAAACGATATTTTTCCGCAATCGCATGCGCATATGCAGACTTCATTTCATTTAATCCAGCGAACGCAGACACCAACATAAACAGTGTTGATTTTGGCAAATGAAAGTTCGTTAACAACACATCAACCGCCCCAAATTTGTATCCCGGCGTAATGAATATATCCGTCGTTTTGCAAATTGGTACAACGCGTTTGTTTCGCTTATCAAGTGGCAATTTACGGTTATCTATTGCCGCAGTTTCCAATGTCCGCATTGATGTTGTTCCGACCGCAATTACCCGTTTTGCGTTGTTGATTATGTCGGCTTGGGCGGCAGTAATCTGACACCATTCGCTGTGCATTTTATGCTGGGTTAAATCTTCGGTTTTAACCGGCATCCATGTCCCCGCCCCAACATGTAATGTGACCTTTACTATTCTTGCCCCGCGTTTTTCAATTTCACCCATCAATTCGTCGGTAAAGTGCAAACCCGCCGTTGGTGCCGCCATTGACCCAATTGGATCCGCATAAACTGTTTGATAACGTTCGCGATCACTTAATTCCTCTTCGCGCTTCATATACGGCGGCAATGGCATTTTGCCAACACGATTCAAAACATCAAAAACATCATCGCAACGGAATTGGACTTTCAGACCGCTTTCGTCGTCAGTGTCCAAAATTTCTATTTCGGTGCCGTCATCCATTGTCAAAACATCACCGATTGAAAACTTGTTGAACTTTTTGCATAAACCCCACCAGGTTTTTTGGTCATCGGTTGCAGTATGTAATGTTATTTCATGGACATTACCGTTTTTGTCGGTTGCATTAAATCGTGCCGGGATGACACGTGAATTATTAAACACAACAACATCACCGGACTGCAAGTATTCCAAAAAATCACGAATGTGTTTGTCAAAAACTTGCTCTGGTTCAACCACCAGCATACGCGATGCATCGCGGCGTTCCAACGGGTGCGACGCAATCAATTCCACTGGTAATTCAAAATCAAAATCAGACGTGTGCAACATTTTGTCATCTTAGTTTAACTGAATTTTGGTACATACGATTACGTTCTTGACGGGTAAACATACTATCTTTATTGAATATCAATTCATAGTCTCCGTTTTCTAAAACGTCTGTGCGAGCATAACGATAATTTGTAGTCTTGATTTTTTTCACCCCAACCGTATCTCCAACAACAAGACTTTTTAAACTCAAATCATACTGCATACTATATGTCATAGATTGTCTAATATGTGGCGAATAATCTACAGTAAAAAATCTTTCGGTATCCGTTTTAACATCATGTATTAAAAACACTTTTTTATTACCGACATCTTTTATATCAACAATGACATTTTTATGCGTTGGTCTGCATCCAACAAGTGCAAATAATGCAGACAAAACCAATGTTTTATAAATCGGACGAATTTTGATATTATTATTGGTATTATTATGCATTTTTATCCTTTATTTGAACTCTAGACCCTGGTCAGTGTAATTTTCTGCAACATTTTCCCAGTTTGATTCGACCCGCACAAAAAGGTGCAATCGGGCATTTACCCCCCATTGGTCTTGGATATCATGACGGGCGGCGGTGCCAATTTGTTTTAATTGATTACCGCCCCGACCAATTACAATTTTTTTATGTGCATCATTTTGGACTACGATTTTTTGATATATGTCCAAAACACCATCATCATCTGTTTCAACGCGTTCGGTCACGACATTTATGTGATATGGTAATTCGGCATGGACATATTTATAAATCTTTTCACGTGTTAATTCCGCCAAATACAATAAATCTGGCACATCTACCGCGTCTGCCGCATCAAACAGATATGGCGATTCTGGCATAACAGTGGCTAACGATTTCAGCATTTGATTTATGCCGTCATTTTTCAACGCGGAAATCATAAATATTTCACGCACGTCCGCCATTTTTGACAATTCGTCCACAATTGGCAACAAATCCAGTTTTTTAACGGCATCAACCTTGTTCAATGCGATATACAAATTTTTTGTTGCCGCCAAGCGCGTCATCAAATCACGAATTGTGTCGGTTATGCCATGCGTTGCATCCACAACCAGCAATACTGCATCCGCATCACTTGTTGCGTCCATTGCCGCACCGACCATCGCCCTATCTAATCTGCGCTTTGGCTTGAAAACCCCGGGTGTATCAACAAAAACCAGTTGCCGATTGCCAACCATTTTGACCGCACGCAAACGGGTCCGGGTTGTTTGCACCTTGTGCGAAACAATTGACACCTTGCGCCCCATAATTTGATTAATCAGGGTGCTTTTGCCCGCGTTTGTTGGGCCAATTATCGCAATAAAACCACTGTACGTTTTGTCTGTCATAGGCCTAAGGGTATCATACGAAATTCAAATGTGAATAAAAATATTGCAAATTTGTCAATTTGTGACAGAATTAACCGACACAAAAACAAAAAAGGTATAAAAATGCAATTAACAGGACCAGAAATTAAAAGACTGATGCAGTTGCAGAACCCATGTAATCCAGACGGCAAGCCAAATATAGTTATCGAGCCGTTTTGCGAAGAATGTTTGGGATCCAACAGTTATGATTTGCACCTGGGGCCGACGTTAAAGGTTTACCGCAAAGCTATTCCTGTCGGCATGAAACCAGCATTACCATATAAAAAAGATCATGTTTATAAATTACAAGATTGGTTCATTAATCCCGAAGCATGGTCAGAATACCTTAAAACACCATGGATTTTTGATGCAGAAAATCCACGATATATGCTGGACCCATGCGACAAAAAACCAAAGGAAACCGTCACGATTGAAATTCCAAAAACAGGTTTAATATTGTCGCCACGTTATGGTTATTTGGGCAATACGGTGGAATATACCGAAACATTCAACCTGTTTCCGTACATTGACGGGAAATCATCGGTTGGACGTAATTTTATATCAGTTCACGAAACCGCCGGTCGTGGTGATGATGGGTTCTGTGGTAATTGGACATTGGAAATAACGGTCAAACACCCAACAATCGTTTATCCAAATATGCGCATCGCACAAATATACTATGAAAAGTTCGAAGGCGACCGCAAACCATATCATAAAAACAGCGCAAGTCATTATTGTGGTCAGCGCGAACCAACTGTCGCCGCCCCAATAGCGATTGATAATTTCGTATCACAACAGAAACAAAGATAAAGAAAACCGCCGTTTTGGCGGTTTTTTATTTCAACTTTTTTGTCCATTCATTGTCGGGGAAATTCTTACGCAACATTTCTGCGTAACCAGCAGCTTGCGATGGCAAACCAATCGCCGTATAGCATTCGGTTAATCTAAACAATGCCTCTGGTGTCATAACTGTTTCTTGTGCATCTGTAACAATTGTCTGGAAACGCGTAATCGCACTGGGCCAGTTTTCTGCCGCCATATCGTTGCGCGCAGCATACATAATTTTGCCCGCTATATAATTTTTCAAGATAATAATTTTATTCTTTGCATTTTTGGCATATTCACTATGTGGAA
>CADAHF010000013.1:18673-24418 GCA_902787665.1 uncultured Pseudomonadota bacterium | reverse complement strand
ATTTTATTCTTTGCATTTTTGGCATATTCACTATGTGGAAATCTTTCAACCAACTGTTCAAACTGGCTTAATGCATATGCAGATTCACCGGGTTCGCGACGAACATCGCTGACCTGGCGATAATGACACATTCCGCGCAGATATAACACATATGGCACATCGGCATGTCCTGGGTGGAATCGCATAAACCGATCAGTTGTCATTAATGCACCTGCGAAATCATCGTCCAAATAATATGAATACGCCGCCATTATCAATGCATCAGCGGCCCATGGACTTGCCGGATATTGTGTTTCCGCAGCAACAAATTTAGCCGCCGCTTCTTCGTAATTCTTGTCATTAAATTCGGCGTATGCTTCCGCATAAATATCTGACAACGATTGTTCCGGGACAATCTTGTTTTCGCCCGCACATCCGGCCAGAATCAGCACTGCACACAAAGTCCAAATTATTTTCTTCATATTTTTATTCCTGTCTTGATTTTGCATCTCAAACGCGAGTATAATAAAACTTATGAAATTAGGCAAACATATTTTCGGGGTTGGCGCCATGACTGGCATCAGCCGCATATTCGGTTTTATTCGCGACATGTTGATTGCGCGTGTATTGGGTGCGGGCCGTCTGTCAGACATATTTTTGGCGGCATTTCGCCTGCCGAACCTGTTTCGTGACTTGCTGGGCGAAGGTGCACTATCTGCGATTTTCATCCCAATGTTCACCAATTCCAAGCACGATGAAAAATTTGCTAAAAATGTATTTTCATGGTTGATGATGGTGCTGTTGGGGCTGACCATATTGTTTGAGGTGTTTATGCCACTGGTAATTTGGGGATTGGCACCTGGCTTTGCCGATGTGCCCGGCAAAATGCAACTGACTGTCACGATTTCCCGCATAATGTTTTTCTATGTTATATTCATCTGTGGCGCGGCATTTTTATCGGCTGTATTGAATGCTTTTTCACGTTTTTTGCTTGCCGCATTTATGCCGGTGTTGTTAAACATTATGTTGATTGGTGCGTTGCTGTTGGCGATGTATTTGGGCGCTGGAACAACAACACTGTTTATCATGGCGGCAACGGTCGTTTTGTCTGGAATTTTACAGTTCGGTATATTGTGGTCGCGTGTACGTCATAAACATTTTGGTCTGCGTCTAATCGTGCCGAAATGGACACCACAAATTCGCAGTATGTTTGCCCGTTTTGGCGTCAGCATTGTTGGCAGCGGGTTTTACCAAATTACAATTATACTTGGCACAATGGTTGCCAGTTGGCAATCGGGCGCTGTATCGTGGTTGTATTACGCAGACCGCATTGTTCAGTTGCCATTTGCGATGATTGGATTGGCGGTGGGAACTGTTTTAATATCGTCGATATCAAATGCGCTGGCAGAAAATAATCTGCGCAGTGTTCATATTCAACAAAATTCATCTATGCGTAAATCTATGATGTTGATATTACCATGTGTTGCGGGATTATTTGTGTTGGCGGAACCAATTATTAAATACCTGTTTCAATATGGCGCATGGACTGCCCAATCAACCCACGCAGTTGCGATTGCGATTATGATTCAAGTATTCGTTTTGCCGGCCATGCTGATAAGCCAAATTTACAGCAAAACATTATATGCAACCCAAGATGTTAAAACACCTGTGCGGACAAGTATGATTTCGTTGGGCGCGGCATCAGTGTTGTATTTAACTTTGTTCCCGTTTGTTGGATATCTGGCAATTCCAATCGGTGTTGTAATCAGTGGTTATCTTAAAAACTATTTATTGGGACGCGCGTGTCGCAAACGTGGTTTGTGGAAAACAGATATGCGGACTTTTCATGCGGTAACCATGTTTGCGATTACCGCGGCTGCATTGGGAATTGGTTTAAGCTTCATGTCAATCACATCAATTTGGATGTTGGGTGTGGCGATTTGCGGATATGGAATTGTATACCTGCCCGTCGCATACATCATTGACAGAAAAATCCGGTAATAAAATAAAGTTGAAAGTGGGTTTTTTATGTGATAAAATACTACTTATAAGAATGTAAGGAGAAAACCCATGAGAAAACTTTTATCATTTGCGGCATTGGCTGCGATATTGGCGGCATGCACAAATCCACAAGGTTCAGATAAGACCACATATGGTTCCGATGGTTTCGGCGAAGAAGAACTTGCTGTTGCCGAATCAACCGAACAATCATTGAATAATGAATATTTATTGGCGGCAGCACCGAAATATTATATCGGCAATTCGTACAAGGTCGAAGATGTCCAATACATCCCTGTCGAAGATTTAACATATAATCAAACTGGTGTGGCTGGTATTGTCCCGGCGGAATTAAATGGAACAAAAACCAGCAACGGCGAAACATTTGATATCAACCAAATGGCCGCAACCAGCAAAACATTACCATTACCAACAATCGCAAAAGTCACAAATTTGGATAACGGTCAATCGGTTGTTGTTCGTGTAAACAATCGTGGTCCATTTGTGAACACTCGTATTATGGACTTGTCCCCGGCGGCGGCGGCACGTATTGGTATGAACGGCACCGCAAAGGTTCAAATTCAGGTTTTGGCCGATGAATCAACCGCGGTCAAGAAAGCAACAATTGGCGAACCAGACACACCGGCGGTTACCGTTGAACCGTTGGCCAAGGATGCAGAACAACCTGCCCCGGCACCTGTTGCAACAACTGGCGATTACAGTGTCCAGGTTGCCGCCTTCTATGCCGAAGACAGTGCAAACACATTGGCAAAACGTATGGCTGCATACGGCGACGCAACCGTTGTGCATGAGGGTGACATGTTCAAGGTTCGTATTGAAAACCTTGATGCGGCAAAGGCACGCAGTGTAATTGATGCCCTACGCAGTGGCGAAGGTATGGCACCAGGTCTGTTAAAGAACGGTCGCTGGGTCAATGCAGACAGCATTTAATAAATAAAACTTACATTCACAACCCCCCGTTGAAAACGGGGGTTTTTATTACCATTGAAAAAACATTTATATATTTGTATTATGCAAATATGAAACAATTGTCTGACGATGATATTGCGCAAATGATTGGGTGTGATTTCACCCCCGATGATGATGCCACAAAACGCAGTGTGCGCAGCGAATTAAAATTATCACAGCGCATTCCGCAACCGACCGCCCCCATTCCGAAACATATTGTTATCGATTTGCATATGAAAAATATCGAAGACGCCTGGGGCGAAATTATGGCGACGGCAAAATCCGGGGCGGCATCCGCAACCATCATAACGGGCGCCAGTGGCGTTTTACATGAATTATTTCCCGTATGGGCGCGCGAAAGTTTGTTAACCCCGTATATAGTTGAATTTCATCCAATCAACAATGGATCTTTCTTTGTTCGTTTTCATCACAAGAAATAAACATATTTTTCTTGCAATCGGGATATTTTGATATAAAATATAACACCGTTGCGCCCATGGCTCAATTGGATAGAGCATTTGACTACGGATCAAAAGGTTGAGGGTTCGAATCCTTCTGGGCGCGCCAGGATAAAAATGAAAACGTCACCTTGTGTGGCGTTTTTATTTTTACTGTTGGGACAACAGGGATGAGAAACCGACCAGAGAGTTCGAAAACAAGTAGATTTCGCAAGCTTAGCGTAGCGAAATCGTCACGGTTTGCCCGCAGGCATTTATGCCGAGGGAATCCTTCTGGGCGCGCCACGATTTAACAAAAAAAACACCACCCAACGCGGTGGTGTTTTTTGTTAAACATTGTTGTAAACCGCCCAGAAGGATGCGCCAGAGCGAAGCGCATGGCGAATACGAGAATACACAATTACAAAAAGCATAAAAACGGAGTTTTTTAATACGAGTTTTTATAGGTTTTTGTTATTGCGTATCGAGGAATATTCTGGGCGCGCCAGAATAAAAACAAAAAACGCACCAAATGGTGCGTTTTTTGTTAACCAACCAATTTTTGCCAAATTGATTGTTTTTTGCTTTGCTGTGTCTTGCGTTTGCGACGCGGCGCATTCATTGTTGTCTTTTTCGCATCAACATGCTGTGTGTTTTTCTTTTTCGCATCTGTTGATGGTTCATGCGCCATTAACAAATCATCGGTCTTGTTTTGTTCCGGCGCAACGCGTTGAATTGAATACTGATCAATATTCATCATGCTGTCGTCACCAACAATCACGATTTCAGTTTCAAATTCGCGTTCCATATCCGCCAATTCTGCCCGTTTATTGTTCAACAGGTAAATTGCCACATCGGTCGGAACCGTCATGATGATTTTTTCCGCTGACTTTGCCAGCAATTTTTCTTGCAGATGACGGAACATTATAATCGATGCCGTTTGAATAGATGGCACAACACCCGCCCCCATACAGTGCGGGCAAGCGATATAAGACGATTCAAGGAAACTGCTGCGCAGACGTTGACGCGACAACATCAGCACACCAAATGCATTGATTTTTGCAACCTGGGTGCGTGCACGGTCACGCTTCATAACCTCACGCATTTTCATTTCCAATTTGCGATTGTTACGTTCTTCTTCCATATCGATAAAGTCAATCGCAACAATGCCCGCCAAATCACGCAGACGCAACTGTAATGCGATTTCTTCGGCGGCTTCAAGATTAGTGTTCAGCGCCGTTTGTTCAATATCTTTTTCCTTTATCGCGCGGGACGAATTAACATCAATCGTCACCATGGCTTCGGTTTGATTAATGACAATCGACCCCCCAGATGGCAACACGACATATGGACCGTGCAAACCTTCCAATTGCTTTTCCACGCCAGCCTTGACCATAATTGGAACGGCCGGGTCGCGATAGTTCACCAACTGTTTTCTTGGCGCACGACCATACATTTGCTGAAAATATGTTTTCGCCGCATCAAATGCTTCGTCACCCTGAATTGTCAAGACGTCTTCTTTATCAGACAAGAAATCACGAACGACTCGACGCAAAAGCGAATCTTCAGTATGGATAGTCACCGGTGCGACAGATTCCAGTGTTGTTTTACGGATTTCGTTCCACAAATTCACCAGATAGTCGTAATCCGCAGCGATATCTTCACCCTTAGCTTCCATGGCGGCAGTACGCAATACAACCGTCATGCCCTTTGGAATTTTTAATGCATGCAAGATGTCACGCAAACGTGCGCGTTCACCACGGTCCGAAATTTTCTTGGAAATACCGTAACTGTTGCGTTTACGCGAATTCGGCATCAAAACCGCAAAACGACCCGCCAACGACAGATATGTCGTCATAGACGCGCCCTTTTGACCACGTTCTTCTTTGACCCCTTGGACCAACAAGATTTGTTTTGGCTTTATAACATCTTGAATTTTGAATTCGTGGGCACGTTTGGTAAATTCCTTGTTATCTTCGCCCGCAGACGCATCATCGTATTCGGCAACTTCGTCATTTTCATCGTCCGGATCGTCATCATCGTCAACGATGTTCGCATGTGCCAATTCGATAAGTTTTTTCTTTTGATCTGCCGTTATTTGATAATAGTCCGGATGAATTTCCGAGAACGGCAAAAACCCATTTTTACCAGTCCCATAATCAACAAAAGCAGCTTGTAATGATGGTTCAACCCGAATAACCTTGGCCAGATAAATGTTCCCTTTTATCTGAGGTTTAGTGGTTGTTTCAACATCAAAATCAGAAACCCGGTTCGTTGCCGAATCCACGACAACAACACGTGTTTCTTCCGGGTGGACTGCATCCACATATATTTTTTTTGACAATGTTTAGCAATTGAAAAA
>CADAHF010000013.1:0-18596 GCA_902787665.1 uncultured Pseudomonadota bacterium | reverse complement strand
TATGCTGGGGTCGTACGCAATGATAATCCGTTCCCATGGGGCGTCCAAGCCCATGCCAAGGAATTGCGCCACGATAACCATCAGCGTCATTCGGATTTCAGAAAATAGCGATAACATAAACATTTTTGTTAAACCCTATCATCATACGACAGGGTCTATCATAGCACGAGCCGAACTAAATTTTCAAGGTATTTATTTTTTATCGTGGCGATGGGGTAAACGCTGTTCAATTTTACCTTTGACAGTGTCCATTTTTTCCTTGGCTTCTGCCAATATGCGCTTGATATGCGCACGCAACCACCGTTCATAGACAAAGAACAATCCGCCAATACCAATCAATGGCAACACATAATAAATGATTCTGTATGCCAATAATGCGCCAAAGACCGCCGCTTTATCCACGTTATCGGGCAACGCGATTAAGAATATGCTTTCAAACACACCAATTCCACCGGGGACCTGGCTGAACACACCGGTATTTTGCGCGATAATAAAGAACCCAATGTATGTTCCAAACGGAATATTCCAAAATGGTCGTAAACATGCATATAAAACAAGACCCGCCAACAAACCGTCCACAACCCCCAACAACATCTGAAATGCCGCCAATTTAGTCGTAGGGACATCAAAATGCAATTTACCGACCCGAATACTTTTGCCGTGAAATAGCACTGTTGCCGCAAAATATGCGATTATCGCGGTTAAACAACCAATAAATATTGCCGAAAATCCGATGCTTGCGCCAGTTGATTGTTCAAAAAATTCCGGCGGTATAAGAAAATAGCCAATGATAAATATTGCCGCACAACCCAAAGTATATGTAATTCCAGAAATTGTCAGCATTTTCACAATGTCACCACCACGAATACGCCAACGGGTATACAAACGATAACGAATCGCCCCCCCAGAAACGACCGCGTGTCCGGCATTGTTGCTTATTGCAAATCCCAACATTCCAGCCAGCATCCATTTCCACCATACGACCTTTTTCGCCTCGCCTACATAGTTCAATGCCAAAAAATCGTACAATGACAATGCAAAATACCCCGCCAGACATGCCAAACATGCCATTGCTAAATTGACAAATGGAATATTTAACATTGTATGCGCAATGTCATAAATGCTGTAATTTCGTAGCTGCCACCACAACATAAATGCGGCAACAATAAAAAAGAAAATCCCTGCGTAACTGATAATTCGCTTGAATATTCGTTTTGCTTTGACTGACATAAACTTCCCTAATGTGTGATTGTATAGGTTACCAATATTAAAATAAAAATCAAATCTAAAAAAATTCTTTTCAAAAATCGCCGTTATATATTGACAAAAGGAATATATGCACTATGTTTATAAGTGTAAAGGTGACGAAGACACTGACTTTTAACCATAACCAAGGGGGCGAGCCATGGATGATGTCAAAAAAACAAACTTATTCCCATCTATTGCTGGTAAGTATGATAAACACTATAAATTGGTTGAAAAATACTTTGATTGTATTGATAAAATGAATACGCAGATTCAACGTATCCATGCAGATACAAATCTGTCAATCATCGAAAAACAACGCAAGATTATGCGATGCCAAGATGAAATCAACAAAAGCAAAAACGAGATAGAAAACACCCAGCTTTATCTGCAAAAATGCAATGCTTGGACATCCGCAATGCAAGCAAGATTTGAAAAGATAAGATAAAAAACGGCGTTTTGCCGTTTTTTATTTGTGGAAACCTGTCGCGACAATGAACATTTCGACACTGTCCTTGCGCGATGCGGGCGGTTTTACTTGCTGAACAGAATCAAAGTTCTTTTTCATTTGCCGTATCAAATCGCCAGTTGAACCGCCGGTGAACGATTTTACGACCAACACCCCACCCGGTTTTAACGCATGTAACGCAAAATCCAGCGCATATTCCAACAACACCATTTGCCGCAAATGATCCGTCTTTTTATGTCCAACCGTATTTGGTGCCATATCAGACAACACAACATCTGCCGTTCCATTACCAATTTCATCGGATTTCAACCCCAGTTCAGATTCCAACCAGCGCAAAGCTTCATCGGTTGTAAAATCGCCCTGATAAAAAGTAACATTTGGAATCGGCTTTATTTCCAGCAAATCCATTGCAAAAATTTTTGACTTTGGATATTCGCGGGCGACATATTGCGACCACGAACCCGGTGCCGCACCTAAATCAACAACAACCTGACCATTTTTCAGAAAATGAAAGCGTTCATCCATTTCAATCAGTTTATATGCCGCCCGCGCCCGATAACCGTCACGGTGTGCGCGCGCAACATACGGGTCGGATGCCTGGCGCTGAAGCCATGCAACTGAAGATTTATGCTGTGCAATTTTTTTATTTAGTATTTTCATTGCTGTGTAATATGTTATATGCCTTAATACGTTCTTTTTGACGACAATAAAAATGTATTGCGCGCATATATGCACCCGATTTGTCGTTAGCCACAGGAAACGCAAATTCTTTCATTTTTCCGTTTTTATATGTTACAAGAATGTTATACGCCTCAATCTGTTCACCACCAGCCCTATCTGCAACCTTAAATCTACTTGGAAAAGTTATATTCACAGGTGTTGGACTAAAAGTGTTTTTTATAACATTTACAATAAAACTAGCCATTTTATTTATATCCCTATATTACGCAACTTTCTTATTTGGTCTTTTCGTTACGTGCAGCTATTTTTTCTAATTTACGTGTGTAGAAAGCATATGCCCGATTATATGCTTTTCCACTGGAAACTATTTTCCAATGGTCGTTGTCTATGGGGAAAGTAAAATCTTTGCGTTGACCGTTTTTGTAATAAACCCTGACATTGTATGCTTCAAGCCGCGTTCCAACATCACTGTAATGCACCTTTACAGAACGCGGCGGTTCAACACAAATCGGTGGGTTATTGAAAATGTTATCTATGAAATCTCTAAGTAATGCCATTTTATTGAACGCCCCCACCCGCATTTTGCATACGTTGCATAACGGCCTCCATACCGCCCATGCGTTGAATCATCGCCATTTGCTGTTTCATTTTTGTGTATTGCTTAATAATATGTTCAACATCGCGAACTGTGCAACCTGCTGTTTCTGCAATACGAGTTTTCGCATTAGCAAAAATCTTTTCTGGGTCGGCACGTTCTGTGGCGGTCATTGCTTCCAAAATCTTGATTTGGGCATCAACACTGCCATCTTTGATTTTTTCCTTCATCGCGTTAACGGCACCCGACATGCCCGGAACCATTTTTAACAAACCGCTAAAATTGCTCATTTTCTTAATCTGTTTTAATTGTGCCAACATATCGTTTAAATCAAATTGACCAGACATCATACGCTGGGCTGTTTCCTTCATACCAGATGGCATTTTTGGTTCTTTGATATCATTTTCGATATTTGCGTCTGTATTTGCTGGCGCAACTTTCTTTTTTCCAAAACCGAACATTTATTACTCCTTTTTGTCCTGATGATTTTATTTTACTGATTTCGATTTGTCCAGATACTTCTTAAGATATTTTCCGGTTAATGATTTTTGCTCTGCGGCAACTTGTTCTGGGGTTCCAGTTGCAACGACCTTTCCGCCATTTACACCACCGCCGGGGCCCAAATCAATAATCCAATCAGCCGTTTTAATAACTTCCAAATTATGTTCAATAACTATCACTGTATTACCCGCATCAACCAGTTCATGCAACACCGATAATAACAATTTAATATCTTCGAAATGCAGCCCAGTTGTTGGTTCATCCAAAATATAAATTGTTTGTCCTGTGCTACGTGCCGCTAGTTCGCGCGACAGTTTTATACGTTGTGCTTCGCCCCCTGACAAATCAAGCGAACTTTGTCCCAGTTTGATATAATCCAGTCCAACACGCCGCAACAATTCCAATTTGCGTTTAATTTTTGGAACATTTATGAAATATCGGTATGCTTCTTCGACCGTCATATCCAAAACATCCGCAATCGATTTACCTTTATACTTAACTGATAATGTTTCATCGTTATAACGCGCACCATGGCATTTATCGCATTCAACATATACATCAGCCAGGAAATTCATTTCTATTTTGATTTGCCCGTCACCCTGGCATGCTTCGCATCGACCACCCTTAACATTAAAGGAAAAACGACCAGACGTGTATCCGCGTGCCTTAGATTCTGGCAATTCAGCAAAGAAATCACGAATATCAGTAAACACACCGGTATATGTTGCCGGGTTGCTGCGCGGGCTGCGTCCAATCGGCGATTGGTCAATATCAACAACTTTGTCTATATTTTCCATACCGCGAATTATGTCATGCGCACCGGCCTCTATCTTGGAATTATACAACGCGCGCATTAATGCCGGATACAAAGTGTTCAATAACAATGTCGATTTTCCAGAACCCGACACCCCAGTCAGCGCCACAAATTTACCCAACGGAAATTCAACATCAATGTTTTTCAGGTTATTTGCGCGCGCACCCGTAATTGTAATGAAATTACCGTTCCCCGCCCTGCGCTTTTTTGGTACTTCTATTTTTCGTTTACCAGATAAATATTGTCCAGTCAGTGAATCTTTGCATTTAATAATTTTATCGGGTGTGCCTGCAGCAATAACATTACCACCATTTATTCCTGCACCACGACCAATATCAACCAAATAATCAGCGGCACGCATAGCATCTTCGTCATGCTCAACAACAATGACCGTATTGTCTTTGTCGCGCAACATTTTTAATGTATCAAGTAATTTGTCATTATCACTTTGGTGCAAACCAATTGATGGTTCATCCAAAACATACAACACACCAGACAAACCACTACCTATTTGTGACGCAAGACGAATTCGTTGTGATTCACCGCCCGACAATGTTCCCGCCATACGCGACATTGTCAAATATCCCAATCCAACATTTTGCAAGAAATGCAGACGGCTTGTTATTTCACGCAGAATCACACGAGCAATATCATTTTCTTTTTGTGTTAAATGATTTGGTAAATCGTTAAACCAAGCAACCGAATCGTCAACAGACATATCGCACACATCAATAATGTCTGCACCATTTATTTTCACACACAACGCCTGGATATTAAGGCGTTTTCCATGACAAACCGGACACGGTTTTTCAGATTGATACTTTGCGATTTCCGCACGCATCATATCCGAATCAGATTCGCGCCAACGTCGTTCAAGGTTTGGTATAACCCCCTCATACGGTTTTTCATAAACGAACCCGTTCCAGTTTATTTTAATTTCTTCATCCCCGGTGCCATATAAAACAATGTTTTTCTGTTCTGCGGTTAATGTGTGCCATGGTTTACTTAATGGAATTTTGTATTTTTTATGCAACGCATCAAGCAAATGGTCATATTGTGTCAGCATTCCGCCACGCGACCATGGTGCAATAGCCCCCCCAAGAATTGATTTCGATGGGTCTGGTACAACCAAGTCTGGTGAAATATTTAATTGTACCCCCAAACCATCACATGCCTGGCAAGCACCCATTGGTGCATTAAACGAAAACAAACGCGGTTCAATTTTTGGCACGGTAAAACCACTGACAGGACAAGCATAATTTTGTGAATAAAGCGTATCTTCATCTGTATCCAAACGACGCACCAAAACGGAACCTGGGACAAGACGCAGCGAACCTTCAAACGAAGAATAAAGACGCGAACGAAACTCTTCCAAATCTGTGTCTGACGTATCTGACGCTGGTATAGCCAACCGATCAACAATTACGAAAATATTATGCTTTTTATTTTTATCCAACGGTGGCACAGATGCCAAATCATACAATTCGCCATCGACAATAGCGCGGACATAGCCCTGCTTTACCAGAAATGCTATTTCTTTTTTATATTCGCCCTTACGTTCGCGAACCAATGGCGCCATTACATAAAATTTAGTACCAACCGGCATTTTCATTGTCCAATCGACCATTTCGGCGATTGTTTGTGATTTAATTGGTAATCCTGTTACCGGCGAATGTGGCACACCAACACGCGCCCATAACAAACGCAGATAATCATAAATTTCGGTCACTGTTCCAACGGTTGATCGCGGATTTTTTGATGTAGTTTTTTGTTCAATAGATATTGCCGGCGACAAACCTTCTATCATATCAACATCGGGTTTTTTCTGCATATCCAAAAACTGTCGCGCATAAGAAGAAAGTGATTCCACATATCTGCGTTGACCTTCGGCATAAATTGTGTTAAAAGCCAGTGACGATTTACCCGAACCAGATACGCCAGTAAAGACCACCAATTTATTTTTTGGTATGTCCAGGTCTATATTTTTAAGATTATTTTCGCGTGCACCGCGAATTTTTATAACGCCACTCATAACACAAAATAATATATAGCAAAAGTTTGATTTTGCAACCGATTACGAATAAAAAACCGCCATAATGGCGGTTTTTCTTATTTATTTGCCGGGGTCAACAGGTTTTCCGCCGTTATTGCGACCTTGGCATTACGACTGGCGCGTACAGTCGGTGCCAACACCCCATTTACCCAAAAATCAATTCCAGCAACATTACCAAATGTCCCTTTGTATCCATTGCCAACCGGCATATAGAATATATCACCAGGGAATAAAATCTGGCTTATTTCTTTTTTACCGTGCGCATCTTCAATTTGCACCCAAGTTCCAACTTCGCCAGCATTTTTGTTTGCCTGTAATATTATTGTTGCCTTGTCACGATTTTTAATACCAAATCTTTCGCGCACTGGTTGGGTGTATGCAGGTTCACTTGGGTCATTTGATGTAACAACCTGTGTTCCAGCGGACAAGTCCTCTGCCTTGTTACCACTACCAGAAAAAGCAATAACCAATATGATTATTATCAACAACACACCACTGGCAATTCCCGCCGACCATTTCCAGTTTTTAACGATGTATGCCCAAGCCTTTTTTAACAACGGCATAACCTTTGGCAATTCGCGTTTGGCACATTCGGCCTCGCCTTTTTTATTGGCAAACACAGAATCTTCATTTGATAGGCGACATTCGTTATTCAAACCCAATTCATGCTTAATTTTTTCAATGACAACTTTTGGATCCAAACCCAATTCAATCGCATAATTGCGCGCAAAGCCCAGAATATACACAACCTCTGGCAAGGCGGCATAATTACCATCTTCTAATGCCTGTAAGAAATCTTCGCGAATGCATAACTGTTTCGCAATAGTCTGCATTTCACGTTTCCGGCGTCCGGTTGTACGTGCATTACGCAACATTTCACCCGCGGTCATACCCTCTGTCTTTGTTGTATCGATAATATCTGTATCTTTGATAATTTCGTCCATGTTAACCCCCGATTTTTAGTATTATCATAGAATCTATATATTCAATTCGCAACCCCAAAATTTAGAAATTTCTGCTTTTAATTCGTCTGGGGCAAAAATACTGTTTATGCGCACACGAAATTCAGACGAATTTGGCATACCCGCGCTGTACCATGCGGCATGTTTACGAAACATCATGACCGCCGTTTTTGCACCATAGTATTCAATCGCATATTCCAAATGGCGCAATACAACCGCCCCAACACTTCGGGGAACGTTACCCCCCGCCAGTTCGCTTAACACCCATGGTCGTCCAAGCAATCCACGGCCAATCATAACACCGTTATATCCCAGGTTTTCAGCATTTTGCATATCGGCAGTGGTTTGAATGTCACCATTTGCAATAATTGGAATTGGTGCGTCATGAACATCTGGCAACTGTGACTTTCCCAGATAAAGTTGTGCACGCGTCCGTCCATGAAGCGCGGCAAAGCGTACCCCGCAATCCGCCGCCATACTAATCAAATCCATCCAATCGATATGTGTATCATCCCACCCAAGACGCGTTTTAATTGATACTGGTATTTGTACTGCACGAACCACCACCGACATTATTTTGCCCGCCAATTTGTGATCACGCATAAGATATGCGCCGGCATTTGCACGGGTTGCAACCTTTGGCACCGGACAGCCCATATTTATATCAATCCATTTTGCACCAGCGTCTTGTAAAATTTTTGCAGCATCAGCCATCAACGCAACATCTGCCCCAAAAATTTGCGCACCAATTTGCCCCTCGTCATCATACCGGTCAAAATTACGCGGACAATTTTTGTGCGCTTCGACCAGCGAATGGCAAGAAATCATTTCCGTCACCATCGGCGATTCTGGCGAAAATTCACGAATAATACGGCGAAACGGCTTGTCCGTTACGCCAGCCAATGGTGCAGCAAAAATTTGATTATTACCAAACATTTGTGATATAATGACACGCATGAAGGAAAAAATCAAAAATTTCTTTGGATTTATTGGACGCGCGTGGACTGGTGGCACACACGGCAAATTGGGCATTGTGTTTACCATTATTGCAACACTGATGTTCATCCGTATGTTTATGGGCAACATGAATGTCCAACGTTTTGTAATGAACGCATGGAATTTGAATCGTGAACGCACCGAACTTGCGGAACAACAAATGGTGCGCGATAAATTGGAACACCATTTGGAATTACTGCGTAACGCATCGCCAGATTATGTCGAAGAATTGGGGCTGCAATACCTTAATATCGGCGATGCCAAATATCGTATCTTAAAGATTTAAAAAACCGACAAATGTCGGTCTTTTTTTTAATTCAAAAACATTATTGATGCATTAAGATATGTCGCAAAGCACATCCATATTATATACGGCCATACCAGGTATGCTGCGGTCTGGCTTATTGGGCGGAATGCGCGTTCCATATAAATCGACACAACTATCAACATCACCAAAACTAACAATGCCAATGCCGCCATATGCGCACCAAAGAACACATATGACCACAATGTGTTTAATAACATTTGTCCAAAGAACAACCAATATGCGTGCGATTTATTTATGCGTGTTTTTTCTTTGACAATAACCAAGTATAACGCGATACCCAGCAAGAAATATAAAATCGTCCACGCGACACCAAACACCCAACCCTGGGGCGTCAGTACCGATTTTTCTAACGCGTTATACCAAACATTTGAATCACCATGCGGTGTAAAGATTACACCTATAATACCCGGTATAAACGACACAACCATGGCAAAGATAAAAGTAAAAAATTTTTTCATATGTTTCCCCTTTATTGTATTCAACACAATACTAACACAACAATTACGATTGTGTTACAGGAACAAAAACACAAAAAATAGAAAAATATGTGATAAGCTTGAAATCTGTTGTTTTTTATTGTAGAATGCACGCAACGCGCCCATGGCTCAACTGGATAGAGCAACAGATTTCTAATCATCCGTAATTTTTATGGATAGATTTGGATCTAAATGCATAAACGCCTGATTTGTGCGGATGTGCGCGAAAATCAGTTCTGTATAAAACTGGATACAGATTGATTGAAATGTACGCAAATGGATGTAAAATGTTACATATTTGCTACATAGAATGTTACATAGGGATTGGTCGCGTGATGCGCCGAATTCCATAAAAACAGTTAAGTGCCCATGGCTCAACTGGATAGAGCAATTGCCTTCTAAGCAATAGGTTGCAGGTTCGAATCCTGCTGGGCACGCCAGATATAAAAGCCCCGAATATTCGGGGCTTTTTAAGTTCAAACCTTGTGCTAAAATGAATCGTTAAGCATAAAATGCTATTGATTTTTGCGTCAATTTGTGGTATAATTGCAGACAAGGATGAGAGAGAATTTTATTACTTTTCTTGACTTATAACGTTTCTTGTGCCAAAGTGCAAACAGATATAAGGGTAAACCTATGAAAAATATGCGTAATAATTTTGGTGTTAAGGGTGTTACTGCACCTGGTGCTAGTTTTTTCAATGATTTGAAAAAGCCTGTTGATGCTACAATTGTTAAACGCGCACAGAATATATTTAAGGGCATAGAGAATGTTAAAGTTTGTCGCGTGGATGCCCAATAACTCTATACCAGAGTTTGAGTGTAGAGATCCTCAGATCAACAGATATTACAAAGAACAATTACAAACAGATATAGATGTGCGTGCTTGTAAAGCATTCTTTTTATTTCAAGATGATAATGTTGTAGGCTTTTTCACGTTATTACCGCATTCCATAAAAAATACGAATAATCATGGTATTCGTAAAAGAGAACACAAAGGTATGGGTAAATGGTTGTCTGGCGTGTTGTTAGGACATTTCGCAATATCTAACGAGTTTTGTGGTCAAAAACACTCAAGCGGGTTAAAATATAGTAAAATACTGATGTTTTATGCCTTGGATAGCTTTGAATGCATTGTTCGTAATTTTTGTGGTGTGGCGTTATTATTAAATCCAATAAATGAAAGTGTTCGTGATAAATTTTACATAAAAGAATACGGCAATTTGTTTAAAAAGTATCCTACTGATGATGATTATATGTATGCGCTAACAGATTATGTGTTAGCGGTATTGAAATAAATGGTGGTTAAACCGCACAAATAATCATATTGCCATTGACCTGTAAATCATAACTTTCACCAATTTATCCTGTTATCATGCTTGCGACATTGTTTGCGGTGCGACGTGCGGCGTTACTTGACGCATGTGCATAGATTTCTGTTGTGGTAATTTTGGTATGACCCAGTACGTCTTTTAATATTCTTATATCTTCGCCCATGCTGGTTGCCAGTGTCGCAAAGGAATGACGCAAGTCGTGTATGCGCATTCGTGGCAATTCAGCACGATCCAATGCCCACCAGAATGCTTTACGCAAATCTGTCAATGGACGCGTATGGTCGATTGGCGAATGAAATACATATCGTTTACTTTTACAAATGCTTAAAGCCTGTTTTATAATTTCTATTGCTGGATCGCCCAGTGGCACATTAAACGCATCTGTTTTGCGTTTGTTTAAATGCAGATACCCGTTTCCCAGGTCTAACTCGTCCCGTTCCAGGTCTGTTATTTCACTGCAACGACACCCCGTCAGTGCCAGTGTTTTGATTGCCAGAATCGCCTGTGGTGCATATTTCCCAGCGCAATATGCTTCGTCCAGCGCATCAAACAACCGTTTATAGCCATTGATATCCAAAAGCGTATGGTTCATTTTCGGGGATTTCGCTTTCTGGACCAAATGACACGGATTTGAATTTATTGCGCGATAATTGTATTTTTCGCACCAATTCAGAAAAGTAGACAATAACCGCATAACATGCAGTGCAACCGCAATGGTTTTTGTATTTTTGATTTTATCGTACATGTCTTGGATTGTGGACAGATCAATATCTGCAATGTATTTATCGCCAAGATACGGGATTATATACAGACGCATCAAAGCTTCGTTTGACTTATAAGTGTTCGCCCGATTGTTTTCGCGACAATGTTTTTCCATAAATATTGTGGTTAATTCGTGGACTTGTTTACGTCGTGCCTCAAGCATTTCATTTTGCTTTATGCGCATACGTTGTTCTGCCTGTGGATCCAGTCCATTGGCGATATCTTGTTTTGTCTTTATCGCACGAGCACGAATTTCGTTCAAACTAAACTCTGCCAATGACCCCAGTTTCATATGCTTTTGTTGATATGAACCACGAACACGATAGCCCAAATAGAACACTTTGCGGTCAGTTGCGGCCGAATACCGGCATTGTAGCCCTGGTATGGCCGCATCTGTTATCTGCAAATCAATGTCGGATTTAAGCTTGTTCAGGAATCCTGTTGTTAAAACCAACTTTTGACATTTAAGTGCTCGCATTTTAACGCCCTTTATTACACACAACATTGCTAATAAAAGTGCACAAGTCCAGTGAATAATGCTATTAAAGTTTCTGTGATTTCGGCATATTTTTGCAGTATTCTTGTATAAAATATTTCATGCCCATATTACAAAAATCTGTCATTATTCTGTCCCAAATTATGCGCATTTCATACTCGGACTTTCCCATCATCTCAAGTGCGGCTTTTTCAGATAGCTTGGTTGATTTTTTCCTTAAAAATGCTATCGTTTTTTCAAGAGATGTTTTTGCGTTTGGTGTCATTTTATTCTCCTTTATTTTTTCCTGTTAATAAGTCGCACAAACTCGTTAATGAGTTTGTAATTTCCTTAGTCAAAATATATTCGATCTCGGAAATACTGTTTTGACCGATAATTCGTGGCGCAACACGCTTCGGAATCATCAGTAAATGATCCCTTGTAGCCCGAGAGGCCGCAAAGATATCAGATTCTACTTGTGCTCTAGAGACTAACTTTCCTGCTCGTTCTTCATATTCCAGTTTCTTCAGCATCGCATCGTATGTCGTCTTCATTATTTTGCTTTTCTGATAAGGATTTGAAGAACTGTCATCTGTACGTGGACTGTTATAGACGGGGTTAGTATTTTCTGCCCATTCTTTATCTGCTTTTTCCGGATCTATCTTTCCGTCCGTCAGGGTTATTCGTCCCGTTTCAATCGCCTTTTGGACTGCTGATACTGCAACCCCACGATGTGCTGCATATTCTCTTCTTGATAATAACATTGTTGCTCCTTTTTGTTTTGTGTTCACCGTTCACCGTTTTTTTGTTTCTGTCGCTAGGCAAATGCCGCGCTCGCCGTTACCCTCAGTACGAAAGGTCGTCACAGTACCTTTTACTTATGTGAATTTTCCTTCATTCCTTATCCATCCTATGATTTGTGCCATTGTTTTGTCTTGTCCCATACACTTGCGTATCAATGACAATTGTCCTTTTTCCAGTTGTTCTGGTGTAAATTCTTTGAATACTGGTAACAAATCACGGTTCCTTTTAATGATTTCTGGCAATGAAAATTCATCATCTATATGATATTTAGGCGTGCGTAATGGGCTGAAAGAGCCCGCTAATTTTTGAAGCATATCATTCGCACGACTTTGTATTGCCTTGCTTTGTTCTATTGTATTTGTATTGTTGGTCTTGCTATTTGCTATTGCGTCTGATTTCTGTCCGATATCTGATAAAGTCTGTTTGATATCTGATGAATTCTGTTCGCCCCAACGTGCCAATCTGTTTGTGGCCAGTCGTTCACATTTGGCTTTGTATTTAATATCGTCTTCATCTAATTCGGCTTTTATAAATGGCCACACAGCACTTGAACATTCCACATCCGGATACTTCAAAACCGCCATGAATATATCACCGCGTTCTTCACGTGATATATTTTCCAATAAAAGTGCCCATTTTGGATTGGCCAGCCGTTTCATAACTGTTTCCTATTGTTTGTTGTTTGTACGTTGGAATATATTGTTTTGTTCGAATTCGGCTATATCTTGTTTGCGATATACAATGCGACCAACACGTTTCAGAAATTTTGGTCCAACACCTAACGAACGCCATTTTTGTAAAGTGTTGCGTTTCAATCCCCACATTTCAGCCAGCGCACGTTCAGTCATATATTCGTCTTTTGATAATATTGTTGTCATGATTTGTCCTTTTGGTTCTGGTTTTGATTGGTCTATATACAAAAATATGCATAAAAAATACGCGTGCGCAACGCACGCTTTTGCGACAAAACAGTATATGTATTGTTTTTGATGGCTTTTGATTGCGCACAAATATGCGACAACTCATGATTTAAGTTGCAATTTTAGTCTTTTGGATGATTTAATCTCCAAACCAGTGCATCCAGAGCATTGGTATAACGACGGCTTGCGGTTTGACGCGACAATCCTGTCATTTTCCCGACTTTAGTCATTGACAAATTGCATGAGTGCAAGATCAACAATTTTCGATTCTTAACACTGTCCACAGATTCTAACCAATGCACTAAAACATTATATAAATTTTCATATGTGTCATCACAACCGCACATAATTGGGTTCAATTTAATATCCGCAATAACAGATTCAAACCATTCGTATCGCACGGAACAATCCGATGGCCATGACGCTAACATTTGTTGCCATGTCTTGTCGTTTTTGTTCATGCGTACAGCAAAGATAACAGCTGAGCCAATTTTTACTTCAACACGCGCGCGAGTCCACTTAGTTTTATCAGCAAATTCTGTCATAAAACGATCATGAATAACACGTGGATTATTATTTTTCATACATAAACAATACCGCATAATCCATAAAAATCAAGAAAAAGCAATAAAATTAGAAATTTATTATTGAACAAATGACTGGACAAGTGGTGAAAGATTATGCCAAATACGACAACTTTAAAAGGATTGTCTATGAAATATACGCATTTTGACGATATTCGTCCCAACCATCGCACAGATTTTGTTATGCTATACTTCGCCGCATGTCGGTCTTTACGCGAGTTACAAGCCGCAATTCGCCGAACAAACGGTGGTAAATTGACTTGCCGCCAGGCGTGGCTGCTCCGCCGTATACAAAACAAGTTTGTGCAAATGGTCGCCCGCCTTAAAGCTACCCAGCGCAAAGATATGCCCACTATACCCAACGCAAAGTATCCAACAGGCATTGTTATTGACCTGAAAAGCCCCCAAGGAAACGTTTTCTACCTTATGGGGCTAGCTAATCGACTTATGCGGGAACTTGGCCTGTCGACCAAAGAAATCGCCGAATTCAAGCGAGAACAAGCCAGCGCAACAACATACCACGCCCACCTTAACCTTTTACGCAAATGGTTTGGAATTGTGTTTGTGGAATAAAATTACCCCTTATAATTACTTGAATAAAACGAAATCTACGGCATATAGAACAACGAACCAAAGGAGTTTATTGTGATATATGGTTATATTCGGGTTTCGACCGACAAACAGGACTGTGAAAATCAAAAACTGGGCATTGAATCCAAAGCCAGCGCACTGGGGTTGTGCATTGATAAATATATAGAAGATGCGGGCATATCCGGCACCAAAGAGCCAGAACAGCGTGCATTGGGCGGTATGTTACGCAAATTAAACCCAGGGGATGTTATAATTTGCAGCGAACTTTCGCGTCTGGGGCGAAAAATGTTTATGATTATGCGAATATTGGAACATTGTATGAAAATCGGTGCACGACTTTATACCGTCAAAGACGGCTATGAATTGGGCGATACGATACAATCAAAGGTTTTGGCATTTGCGTTTGGATTGTCCGCCGAGATTGAACGCAACCTTATTGCCCAGCGTACCAAAGAGGCAATGGCTAAATTACGAATTCAGGGCATTAAATTGGGACGGCCGTGCGGTCAAAAGAACACATGTCATATTATTGACGGCCACGAAGATTTAATACTGGATATGTATTCGGCTGGAGTTTCTAAACGCAAAATTGCCAGAACCGTTCGGGTCAGCCCACCAACAATTTCGCGATTTCTTGAATCACAAAAGGGAACCCTTTATTGTTCCAAAATTGTAAAATAAAAAAGCCCCAAAATCAACTGTTTTCAAAAGACAAATTCCTATAACAGCCAATCCTTCCTATAAATGTTTCATTCGGGCAAAAAGGATTGCGATTCAACCAAACAGACTGTTTCCAAACAACGTGTAGCAGATCACGGTGAGGTTTTTACCGCCCCGCGTGAAGTTAACGCTATGCTTGATCTGGTCAAACAGGAAACCCAGCGCATAGATAGCCGCTTTTTGGAACCCGCATGTGGCAAAGGGGCGTTTCTGACCGAAATATTACGTCGCAAACTAGCGATTGTTTCCGAACGCTATCGCCGTAATTCAACTGATTATGAACGTTATGCTGTATTGGCCGTGGCCAGTATTTATGGCATTGATTTATTACCAGACAATGTTGCCGATTGTCGCGCTTTGTTGTTGGGAATATGCATTGAAAATTATGCCAGCGCATGCAAGTGCAAATGCGATTGCATTCCAACAGATTTTGTTGAAACCATCCGTTTTATTTTAAGTAAAAACATAGTTTTGGGCGATGCGTTAACCCTTAAATACGCAGACGGCAGCGATAAACCAATTGTTTTTTCAGAATGGTCATTGGTCACGGGAAATAAGTTTAAGCGCCGTAACTATTATTTTTCCAACCTGGTTGATTCTGAATTTAATGGGCAATTTAACACATCTGATACCGGTGAATCTGTGTGGTCGCCCGTTCCTGTACGCGAATTTCCAATAACTGATTACAAAAGGCTGAAAGATGCAGAATAAATATAATCCTGATGTATTAAGTTGTTTGGCCAACCTTAGCAATGATGAAGTCTTTACACCACCAACCATTGCCAACCAAATGCTGGATATGTTGCCGGCGGAATTATGGTCAAACCCAGACGCAAAGTTTCTTGATCCATGTTGCAAAAGTGGTGTCTTTTTGCGTGAAATTGCAAAACGATTGATTGACGGATTAGCAAAAAAGATTCCGGATTTACAGGAACGACTGAACCACATTTATTCAAAACAGTTATATGGTATCGCGATTACCGAACTGACATCAATGTTGTCACGACGTTCTGTTTACTGTTCTAAATACGCCAACGGAAAATATTCAATCTGTGACGAATTTAAAAACGAAAGTGGAAATATCGTTTTTAATCGCACAGAACATACTTGGGAAAATGGCAAATGTAAATTCTGTGGTGCATCCCAGGCAGAATACGATCGTGACGAAGCATTGGAAACCCACGCATATCAATTTATCCACGTAGATGAGGTATTTAAAATGAAGTTTGATGTAATAATCGGAAATCCGCCATATCAGTTAAGCGATGGTGCTGGCGGCGGAGGATCAAGTGCTATACCTTTATATCATTTGTTTATAAAACAAGCAAAAAAAATGACACCACGTTATTTAACAATGATCATACCAAGCCGTTGGTTTAGTGGTGGCAAAGGACTAGACGACTTTCGTGATGAAATGTTACATGATACAAGACTTAGAAAGATTGTTGATTTCCCGCTATCAACAGATTGTTTTACTGGTGTAGATATACAGGGCGGCGTTTGTTATTTTTTGTGGGATAAAGACAACCCTGGAGACTGCGAAATAACAACTATAAATCACCAAGAAGAAAATTCTAGTGTAAGACCTTTATTAGAAAACGGTTGTGATGTTTTTATACGATACAACAAAGCTGTTAGTATATATCGCAAAGTGAAAGCACTGAAAGAAAATTCTTTTGCTGATATCATAAGTTCCAGAAAACCGTTTGGGTTAGCTTCTGATTATAGAAATTTTTCAGATAAATATTTTGGTGGAGCAGTAAAAATATATGCTAACAAAACTGAAGGATGGATAAAAAAATCACAAATAGAAGCAAACCAAGACCTTATTGACGAATTTAAGGTATATATTTCTTTTGCATATGGTATGGGAGATTTTCCACACCAAATTATCAATAAACCTTTTATCGGTTTAAAAAACACTTGTTGCACGGAAACATATTTAGCTATAGGTCCATTCGAGACAGAACAAATAGCGCAGAATGTTATCAAATACATTAAAACTAAATTTTTCCGCTTTTTGGTTTTATTGATCAAGAATACACAAAATGCTACAAAGAAAGTATACCAATTTGTTCCAATGCAAGATTTCAACGAAGAATGGACCGATGAAAAATTATATAAGAAATACAAACTCACTAAAGCTGAAATTGAGTTTATTGAATCTATGGTAAAGCCGATGGAGTAAGTCATGGCGAAGAAAGTATTATTTCCGGCACGGCCGAATTTGAATCCAACTATTTATGCTTATTGCGATAACAATCCGCAATATGCGGGGATGTTAAAGGTTGGTTATACCACCAAAAACGCGATTGATCGTGTTGCCGAACAATATCCAATACTGAAACCCGGTGAAAAGCCATACAAGATTGTAATTGATGAACCGGCCATTCGTGAAGATGGTTCTGTGTTTACAGATAAAGACGTCCATCGTTTGTTACGCAATCATGGCTTTATTCAGTTGCACGACAAGGATAATAAATTGACCGAATGGTTTAAATGTTCCGAAGCCGATGTTATGGCGGCAATCGTTGCTTTGCGACATGGCGATTCTTTGGGGGTCCAGCGCACCGAAGATTTTGGTATGCGACCAGAACAACAGGCAGCCGTTGATAAAACCATCGCATATTTTAAGGCATGGGCAAAAGAAAATCCCGGCAAAACATCGCACTTTTTGTGGAATGCCAAAATGCGTTTCGGAAAAACTTTTACCGCATATCAACTGGCCAAACGCATGGGCTGGAGTAAGATTTTAGTTTTGACTTTCAAACCGGCTGTCCAGCAGGCGTGGGAATCTGACCTGAATACACACAAAGATTTTGAAGGTTGGCAATTTGTTTCCAAGAAAGATAAATCCGCCGAACAGTTTATGGAATCTGTGAAACATTTGGATTTAAACCGTCCTATTGTTTGTTTTGGGTCGTTCCAAGATTATCTGGGCAAAAACGAAGCCGGTGGTATCAAGGCGCAAAACGAGTGGGTTCACGGGACGAACTGGGATTGCGTTATATTTGATGAATACCATTATGGTGCGTGGCGCGAAAACGCAAAAGACCTGTTTGAGAACGAATCCAAGGCGGAACAGAAAGCCGCAAATGGTGAAGCAATTGATTATTTTGACGAATCAAATATGCCTATTACAACATCGCACTATCTGTATTTATCCGGTACACCTTTCCGTGCGATAAACAGTGGCGAATTTATTGAAGAACAAATTTATAACTGGACTTATTCTGATGAACAACGCGCCAAAGAAGAATGGCCAGATTCTGAAACAAACCCTTATG
>CADAHF010000012.1 GCA_902787665.1 uncultured Pseudomonadota bacterium | reverse complement strand
GAACCGCTAGTTGCCACCGTCGCCAAACCACTAACATTTGCTGCTGGCAATTTATTTGTTGATGTAATCTTGTCTTGTTTACCAGAAATATCCTGGTGTGCAGTCAAGAACCCGGAATCATTAGTCAGGTCGCTTGTCTTGCTTGGAATTGATGGCTTATTCGACAAATCAGTATAAGAACCACTGGTCGCAACCGTTGCCAAATCTGCACTGTTTGCTTTACCAGAAATATCTTGGTGTGCGGTCAAGAACCCGGAATCGTTAGTCAGGTCGCTTGTTTTTGTTGGTATTGTTGGTTTGTTTGACAAGTCATTATACGAACCGCTAGTTGCCACCGTCGCCAAATCTGCACTGTTTGCTTTACCACTGATATCTTGGTGTGCTGTTAAATATCCCGCATCGTTAGTAAACGCACTGACATTTGTTGGAACAGGAACCGCTAGTTGCCACCGTCGCCAAACCACTAACATTTGCTGCTGGCAATTTATTTGTTGATGTAATCTTGTCTTGTTTACCAGAAATATCCTGGTGTTCAGTAAGGTATCCTGCATTTTCCAATGTAGCAACACGGTTTATCAAAGATTCAGGAATAGTGTCATCAACGACAGCATTAACAGCATTAACAACATCAGTTAAATCGGTATCGACCAAATACCCGGCGTCATTATCAAACGCGCTAACATCTGTTGGGACGGTTGGAATTTGCGATTCCACCCATGCCTTTGACGCGATATCTGCATCTGCGGAACAAACCGCGAACACAGCAATCAAAGATATGAACAAAATGCCGTTTTTATTAACAACCATCAGTTATCTCTCTTGCCTTGCCTCAGATCGATGCTATGTTTGTATTATTGTATTTTTCGCATATGTATTGCAAGCAGTTTTTTCACTCGGTGTGATAGCTGTGTCACTATCACACCGACAAAACCACAAGAACTATGCTATGGGATTAACGTTCAATTGTTTCCCATGCCAAAGTTTGTACATCTCCAACTACTTTCATAGTCAAGACATATGTACCATCTGTACCAGTGCTGCTGGTCGCTACTGCAGGCAAATAAGCCGTAGATGCAGTATATGCTGCAGAATTCAAACCATAGACAGATACTGGACTACCATCAACAATGATTGTACCGTTACCAGATGTTGAAGTACCACTAGATACATCTTGCACTGCACCATTAATTTTATTTTGCGTTGTGGTATCCAATGCTGTTTCTGGAACCGTACCCGCTGTTATGTTTGCACCATCCAATGCGCTTGATGATGTCAAAGCATTACCTGCTTTTGTATTAACTGCCGCGATAGCCTCAGACACAGTATCTACACCCGTGCCATATGCTGCTACCCACCCGGTAGTATCACCAATTGCAGCAGCGATGGAATTTGCGACAGAACCACTGGTCGATGCATTGCCATTCAATGTTCCAATAGCATTTTCGTTTGCTGTTACACGACCTGCCAATGCTGCATCATCGTAGCCAGCTGGAGCGGTGATAGTTATAACACCATTTGATTCCGCCAAAGTGATACCGCCGGCACCAACAAGGTTTGCACCTTCACCAGAAACGACCAAATCATTTTGTTTTGCATTCCATGTTGATTTTTCGGTATCTGTTACAAAACGATGAGTTGTATCTTCTGTCACACTTGTTGCTGGCAAAGACGAAATCGCTGTTGCAACACCATCATTAATGTACACAGGTTGGGTTGAACTACCAACGGTAGAACTATCCCCATACTTAACACCTTTTGATGTTCCTGTAGAAACTTGACTAGTAACAAAATCGTAAACAGCATCTTCTGATGGATATGTCGTCTCATTTCCATTAGTAACTGTTTGTGCCAAAGCTTTCGCTTGGAAGTTTGTATCAACATATGCTTTTGATGCGATTTCTGCGCGGGCTGTTGTAACCGCCATCATCGCGACCAAAGATATTCCTAAAATTTTTTTCATTTTGTTTTCCTTTCTTTCTTGTGGTTGTTTTTTTGTTTTTATTTTTTCTTCGGTCTTGGTTTAGTTTTTCTTTTTCGTTTTTATCCTTTTTTTAGTTTAATTTTTGAATCTCTTTATTTTTCGCGCGTGCCGTTATCATAAACCCTTTTCACCAACAACACGTATAAATGTTGGTTCGCCATCAACATAACCCCACAACCATGCGCCACCTTCGTTGTCTTCAATTTCGCCAACTTCGATATATTCCATTAACTTGTTATAATTGGCAGATGTATTCATTCCCTTTAAATCCAGAAATTCACCGCTTGTTGCCACAGTTGCCAAATCTGGTTTGTTAGACAAATCATTATACGAACCGGTTGTCGCAACTGTTGCCAAACTGGCCGGTTGGACCGCTGTTGCACCCGCAGCCGCACCCGAACGAATTGCTGACAAATCGTCAATCACATTTTGTTTTGCCGCCAATGCATCTTCAACCGTTTCGTATGCACCCAAATCACCAATCTTTTCATTAACCTGGGTCGCTATGTTTGCCGCACTGCCCGATACGGTGGAAAGTGCCGTATACACCGCCGCCGCAGATGGATACTGTGTCGTGGTTGATTCTGCATTGATTGTCTGTGTGATGTTGGACAATGTTTGATATGTCGCCGCCGCATCTATCTTGGACAGATATACATTTGCCAAATTGCTTATCGCGGTGCTTAATGCGTTTGCGGTTGCGTATGTGCCGGTCAACACATCTAAATTCACCAACGTTTTCCAATCGCCGTCATTATATTTCCATTGGATTGTGCCAGATTCATCGTCATATTTCATTTGGATGTTGTCTTCATCATCGACACCAAAGAAACTTTTTTTCAACGCAGCCATATCAACGGACACTTCGCCATTTTCAACAACGATTACGCCGTCGTCACTTGATTGAATCTGTTTTTCTTCCAATTCAGCAATACGGTCAGACAAATCTTTGCCACCCGCAGCCGATGGTGTTCCAACCGCCGTTTCCAATGAATCAAGACGAGTGTTGATGTCTTCAACCTCTTGCGCAGAGGCAGCATTTGTCGCAGCGCTTGATGCAGTGGTTGCGCCACCTAAATATTTACCAATCGATAAACGTTGATTACCACCCACAGAATTTGTCGTTGTTGCGCCCGATGTGGTCGTCGCAGAATTATTATTCGATGTAACCAAACGCGCAGACGATGGTGTCACACGCAATGCCCCCGCACGTGTCGGTGCAACCCGTGTCGTATTTGATGCCGCCGCCGTGCCATTAATCGTGCCCGCGCCGCCCAACGTTTTTACCGTTGCAGACAACGCGTCGGTGGTTATGCCAGCGCACAGCACGCATAAAACTGAAAACAATGAAATGCTAAAATTGTGTGTTTTCATTTCTCTCTTTCTCGCGTATTAGTATATCATATTTAGGGGTCGGTTCCAAATGCTTTTTTGGTTAAAATTCATATCTTATGCCCAACGATATCGAATTATCCAAAATGAAATCGATTTTGTTCGCCAAATGCTTGTACTCAACCAAAGTATCAGCAACACCATCGTTATTGGTATCAAGCCATGTACCTGGAAGCCACTCACGTTTCTGTTCGTGTCCCCAAAATCCCGCAATACGATAACGCAAATCAAGTACCAAATTATCATCAAGCTGGTGTGAAAAACCAAACATCAAACCAGCCATCGGTGAAATCGATGTTTTTGGATTGTTACCACTCTTAAATGTGTCATCAATCAATTCAGTTGTTGGCATCGCGGCACCCAAACCGGCACCCAAATAAAAGCCGTTTGTAAAATCATAATATCCGTTCGCCATTAAATACGGTGTGGACAATGTCATTTCGTAACCTTGGTCTTTATCGGAAAATTCGGTTATATAACCCAATTCCAATTCAGCACGCCAAAAATAATTTATTTTCTTACCAAATGCGACATCAACACCAAACACCTGTTCAAAAGAATATTTATCACTGCCCGCATCTGCCAAACCTGGAATATCTGTTGAATATTTATTTTCCCAATTCAAGAAATTCATTTCGGCACGAATAACACCATACCAACCAGACTTTTCTTTATCTGTATAATTATATGTAACCTCATACGCGCCATTTCCATTGCGGGTCAAATAACTTGGCCGTGCCGCCTTGGTTGCCGCAAATGACGGCGTAATCACAAGAATCGCAAGTATTGATACTAATTTTTTCATGGTGATATTCCCCCCTAAATTTATACCACAGTATATCACATTTTGACCCCTTTCCCAAATAAAAAAAAACACCTGTTGACATAGTTTTATAGAATTTGCTAAATTAATGCGTGTGAAAGGATTGGGAATATGAAAAAATTTATACTCGCTTCATTGGCATTGGCGTTGTGTGCGTGTTCTGGCGTGCCAAGCAACATTAATGATGACAAGGTTTTCTTTGCATTCGATTCGGCGGAAATTACCAAAGACGCAAAAAGTGATTTACACGACCAATCTTTATATATGAAGGTTAATCGTAATGTTAATGTCACACTTGAGGGGCACTGTGACGAACGCGGTTCCACCGAATATAATTTGGCGCTGGGCGCGTTGCGTGCCGGTAACGCCGCGCAGACATTAATGAAAGACGGTATCGAACCACGTCGCATCAAAACAATTTCGTATGGCAAGGAACGGCCACAATATCCTGGCACTGGCGAAGCGGTCTGGGCAAAGAACAGAAATGTGACGACCAAAACAACAACAAAATAAAATTTCGCCCGTTTGGGCGATTTTTTTGCTTAATTTCCCTTGCCCGACTTCTGTTTTTTTACTAATATCGACATCATGGAAGAAAAGACAATCATATCTTTTGCAAATGTCGCCGCCGCGTATGATAACGCAACCGAAGTGTTGACTGATGTGTCTTTTAATATAAGCAGCGGTACATTTTATTTTCTATCTGGTGCATCGGGCGCTGGGAAAACCACCCTGCTTCGCCTTATATATATGTTGCATAAACCACTGCGTGGGCAAATTAAGTTGTTTGGAAAAAATACCGCTGAATTGTCGCGCGATGATATTGCAAACATGCATCACAAAATGGCGATTGTGTTTCAAGAATATTCGTTGCTGTCGCATATGACTGTGTTTGATAATGTCGCGTTGCCATTGCGTGTGCGCGGTATCGAAGAAGCTAAAGTCAAAAAATTGGTGGCCAAGGTGCTTGATTGGGTCGGTCTTGGAAAATATGCCGATGTAAAACCAATGGAATTGTCCGGCGGGCAACAACAACGCGTGTCTGTGGCGCGCGCAATTATTATTCAGCCGTCTATATTATTGGCGGACGAACCCACTGGGAATTTGGACGATGAAAATGCATCGCGTTTGATGGAACTGTTTATTCAAATGAATAAATTGTTTGGCACGACTATTATCCTTGCCACACATAATAAGAAATTAATGGAAACTTATAAATTCCCAATTATCAATGTCGAAAATCATCGTTTGAACTTTGTGGGCAAGGCATCAACAACAACCGATTCGAAAAAAGTGTGGCGCGGGCCAGCACCGAAAAACTATTTTTCAGAATTGTCTAAACAATTTGAAGATATTGGAAATGCGTAAATGAAACGTGCAACTGTATTTTCGCTGGTTCGTGAACAATCCGTTTTTATGACGGTGATTATGGCGTTGCTTAATTTCTTGGCGGTAATGTCATTGGGAATTGCGTTGATGATTGGCACTGGGGTCGTGCGATGGAATGCACAATGGGATTTATATGCCACGGTCCAGGTCACAAACAGTGCAAACGAATCAAAAGTGCAAAAAATATTAAATGAAAACAAATCACAAATTACTGAATTGCGTGAAATATCTGACACCGAAATGGTCGCGTTAATGCGGCCGTGGATTTCGGGCGGCGGACAACTTAAAAATTACTTGCCCAAAATGTGGGAGGTTAAGTTTAAATCAGAATCCGATTTAACAAATATATCTAAAAATATTTCGCAATATGGACGCGTTCTGACCCATGCAGATGCGTTATCTCCATCGACTTCGGCGGGGTGGCAAATGATATTAATTGCTACACTTATTTTGGCAATGACATTGGGAACAATCGCTGCGTGCGTTTCATATATCGCACGAAATACCGCAATGTTGCATAAACACGAATTGGAAATTTTGAACCAGGTTGGTGCAACAGATTCATTCATCGCACATCAAATGCAAATAATTGTCACAAAAATTTGTATCGCCGCTGGCGCAATCGGATTTGTTGCTGCTGCGCCTGTTTTGATGTTGGTGTTGTCTGCGGCACATGCTGCACGCGTCGGGTTAATTGCGACACTTGCCATCAATGGTTTTGGTTGGGGATGTTTGGCAATAACACCGGTATTAATTACAGTGTTCGCAATATGGATGACACGCCGCACAACTTTAAAGATTTTACAAAATAACTAGATGAAATATTTAACTCCGTCCTTTTTATTGTTGGGATTTTTTGTCATCGGCGGTATGGTGTTCAAGTCGTCTGCACCGCGCGTGTGTGATGAAATTATGGCGAACGATAACATTTTTGTTTTAACTGGGGATGTGCGGCGAATACCGTTTGCAATGCGAACCGTTTCACAATATCCAGATACAAATATATATATAATTGGTGCGGGCGCACAAACGAATTTGTTTGAATTGGCACGACCTGTGACGGTTGAATCCGAATCAAAATCAACATATCAAAATGCATTGGCTATAAAACGAATCGTTGAATCACAAAATTTAAAACGAATCGTTATTGTCACCACCGAAGATCATATGAACCGTGCCGAATATTTAATTAAACACGAATTACCAACGACTGAAATTGTCACATGCCCAGCAACACTTTACGGTATGCCGGTATCGCGCCGTCTTGAACGTTGGACCACAGAATATATAAAATACATTGTCACACTTTTTGGAATTAAAGAGGGTTAAATATGTTCAGAACCGTATTATTCAAAATTGCATCTGCCATATATTTTGTTTTATGGGCACCAATATTATTGGTTGGATTAATCAGTGCCAAACTGTCTTGTTTCTTAATTGTAACTTGCGCCCAAGGATTGGGTTTACTGGCACGCATTATATGTGGTATAAAATATCGGGTTCATTTTCCCCCAACCGAAGAAAACGGTGTGCCGATTTTACCAAACGGCAATTCACGTTTTGATGGCAAGGCTATTATTGCGGCAAAACACATGTCGCTTTTGGAAATAATTATTTTATCCCGCGTCGTGCCAAATGCGTTTTTTATATGCAAACGGGAAATTATGTGGATACCGATTTATGGTTGGGCTTTTTGGCGTATGGGTCTGCAACCAGTGAATCGTGCCCGTGGTAAAACAAATATGAAAAAGTTGGTTGCAGATGTTACAAAGAAAATTATGACTGGTCGCACACTTATCATTTTTCCCGAAGGAACACGCACAAAGCCAGGCAACCCAATACCATTGCGTCGCGGTTTGTTATTCTTGGCGCACGAATTAAGATTGCCAATTTTACCAGTTGGAACAGATTCTGGTCTTTATTGGCCAAAGCATGGTAAAATGTCTGCTGGCACAGCAAATGTATATTTCGAACCAATGTTGCCATGTAATGCGTCGTTGGAAGAAATAAGTGAAGCAATAAACCGCCACAGCGCGTAAAATTATTTGCACCAACTGGCGCGGCGACCGCCACTGTATGCCCGCCCCAGTTTTTCATTAATTAATATTTTACCAACATCACGACCATCGGGCAAAATCACATTAGCGTCGATTCGTCCGGCATATTTATCGTCTTTGATATTTTTCAATTCGACAACCGTTCCGCGTGGCACTAATTGCATTAAGCGATTTCGTGCCATATTGGCGCGGCGCACTTCATCATCACATGCACCATTCATTTCAGGCGTATCAACATTAATTAAACGAACCCGCACATCAACATCGGTATTTTTGTCCACATGTGCGACCGCTGAAAAAGTATCACCATCAAACACATAATCGACCGTCGCTGGCATTGCATACGCATAACACGACATAAACAACACTACCAAAAGCGATAAAGTTTTTATCATTATCCGATAAACCCGTTTGTTTGCATGTTCCACAATTTTTTATACGCCCCATTCCGTCGCAATAATTCATTGTGTGAACCAGCCTCAACAATACGGCCATGCGACATCACAACGATTCGATCCATATTACGCAATGTTGATAAACGGTGTGCTATTGCAATAGTTGTCTTTTTATTCATAACCAATTTCAAAGATTTTTGAATAAACAATTCGTTCTGGGAATCAAGTGCCGATGTTGCCTCATCCAGAACCAATATCGGCGCGTTTTTAAGTAACGCACGAGCAATCGCGATTCGTTGCCGTTGGCCACCAGACAATTTTATTCCACGGTTTCCAACCAGTGTGTCATAACCATTTGGCAATCCCATAACAAATTCATGAATATGCGCACGTTTTGCCGCCGTGATTACATCACGACGTGATGCATTTGGTCGTGCATAACGGATATTTTCTAAAATCGTTCGATTAAATAATACAGATTCCTGTGGAACATATGAAATATGCTGACGCAGGCTATCCTGCTTCACATCACGAATATCCGTACCGTTTACCAGAACCGCACCACCATCAACATCATACATACGTAATATCAAATTACACAACGTTGATTTGCCAGCCCCCGACAAACCGACAATTCCAATTTTTTCACCAGGTTTAATACTCAAATCAAAGTTTTTCAACACCCCTCTGTCGCCATATCCAAATGAAACATTATCAAAATCTATTGCCGGCGCACGATTGATATGCATATTTTTTGCATTTGGTTTATCGGCAACATTTATCGCTGCATTTATTTTATCCCAAGCGACCGTTGCAATAGCTGACGCTTCGGAATATTCTTGAATGGTTCTGTTCATATCTATAAACGCCCCAGATATTGCGTTGAAACCAGCCAACACAAATGCCATATCAGAAATATTCATCTGACCCTTTGCAACCAAAACAACACACAAAACAATCATTGTCATTTCGGCAATTGTTGCCGTCATTGACGACGGGACCCAACGAACCCTGTCTTGATATTCTTGTTTTTGGTACAAACCCATTAGAGGCTTACGTGCATCATATATATATTGCGCCTCGTATTCGGAACTGCCATTTTGTTTTACATTTAATGCATTATCCAAAGCATCTGTCCGAACGCCACTCCATTTAGCAACCGCTAATGAATGTTCACGACGCGTTTTATTATACGGTTTCAATTTAAAATATTGCCACACAACACGAATGATTCCCTGGGACAAAGCCAACAACAGAATCCAAATATTTATTTTTAACATTATTCCGACAATCGCCAAGAATCCCACACCAACACCAATTATGTTAGACCAAAACAGATACGTCATTTGGAATTGATATTGTGAAACATCGCGTGTCCAGGACAATAATTGCCCAGATGGGTTATCAATAAAATATTGACCATCATTTTGGAAAATACGCTGAGTTAACAACATATTTTTATACGCATTTATTCGTTCTGTGTAATACCCGCTTACGACAGAACGAACAATAATCAAAAAATCTTCCGCTAAATATAAACAGATAATTCCAAGAATAATACACGCAATATATCTTATATTGTAAATATTATTCCCATCAAAAATAGAAAATATAAACTTATTGGTTAATGGAAAGATTACAAGACGGCCAACACGCATTAAAATTCCACCGATAAACATCGTCCCAAAGAACAACGGGAATTTTTTCACAACCAACCAGTAAAAACCTTTAACCGTCTGTGGAAACGTCATCTCTCCGCCTTTTTCTTTTTACATTAACCGTGGGGACCATGTTGGTTCCAAGCCATTTACATTTTCTGGCAAATCAATGTCATAAATGTTTTGACCGGTAATATCAACACTGCGAATATGGCTTATGCGTTCAACATCGTCCAGCGCACGTTCTGTTTCATAGTAAACGATTCGGCGTGAACCTGGGGCCCATGATGGTGCCTCCATAAACCAGCCACCAGCCAAAATCTTTTCACCCCTGCCACGTGGATCCATTATACCGACATAAAATGTATCGTCCGCAATTTTTGTGAACGCAATAAATTTACCATCTGGCGACCACGCCGGTGTCGCATACCGCCCCGCCCCGTATGTTATGCGTTGCTCGGCAAGTGTTTCTAAATCTAAGACGTGAATCTGTTGTTTACCAGAACGGTCTGAATTAAATGCCAACTTTTTACCGTCTGGCGAATAAGACGGACTTGTATTAATCGAATTACCAAAAGTTAACTGACGCAGAGTTTTATTTTCAATATCGTATTCATATATATGTGTAATACCGTCTTTGACCAACGACAACGCTATCTTTGTCCCATCTGGCGAAAACCGCGGCGCAAAATTCATTCCGCCAAACTGCCCAAGACGGCGTTGTTCCCCAGTATCTAAATCAAGTGTCCAGACCATTGGGTCTTCGTCACGATATGATAAAAACACAACCGTTTGCATATTTGGCGAAAAATGCGGTGACATAACAAAAGTTTTTTCATCAGACAAATACCGCAATCCATACCCGTCATAGTCCATAATCGCCATGCGTTTTGTCCGATTATGTATCGGGCCTGTTTCTGCAATAAATACAATTTGAGTATCAAAATATCCAATTTCACCCGTTAAACGTTCATAAATCGCATCAGCCATAATATGTGCCATACGCCGAATCGATTTTTTTGATGCAACTAACGATTGCGCCTCTATCTGTTCGGTTCCATTTATATCCCAAACAAAGAATTCCAATTTATACTTTCCGCCTTTCTCTGCATTCATACGCGCCTGGACCAACACCTGTGTTTTAATTGCCATCCATGATTTGAACTTTGGCATATCACCCATTTTCACATATTCTGGAAACGCATCATGCGAAACAATACGAAACAGACCCGTTCTTTTTAAATCGCTTTCCACCACTTCCCGAATTAATTTTGCATCCGCCACCGCAACACCGGCACCAGTTTCAAATTTTTGCACTGCAACAGATGTTGGTGACACAGCCCCCGCAACAATATCCACCTTTAATTCCGCATGGGATGACAAAACAAACGCGAAAAACATCGCGAATGCTACAACTATTTTTTTAAGCATATTTTTCCTTCCATTATCTATACGCAATATTCTAAACACCCCAGCAATAAAAAGCAAAAGATTATTTATATTTACATCAGCCCTTACAACCGCCATCACACCTGTCATTACCGCTGTATTTATATTTGTATTGACATCTGTAAATACATTGATATAGTCAGTTGTAATTACGAATGTATTGTTTGATGTATAGAGGTGTGGTTATGCCAAATGTTATGCAACAATTGTTTATAATGAATATCGAGGCACTGCTTCGTGAATACGCCGCATACAAGACATTTAATAAATCAGATTGCGTTATTAATATGCGTATTCCAAAGCCAGTTTTGGATAAAATAAAACAACTGGCGGAACAACAGCATGTCCCCTATCAATCATTAATATCATCTGTCTTGTTCTCGCTTGCAAATGTGGAAGACAAATAAAAATGCGGTCGCAATGACCGCATTTTTAGTTTAATTCGGTTTTTAATTACCACTGTGCCAACCCAGCGCAACCAAATGTCCGTCCGCCAGATGCACTTAACAAGAATTGCAATATCAAACCAACACTGAACAACAAGATAAAGCCAATTAACAAACCAGTTCCCTTGCCTTTCAGATCTTCCATTGCACCATCTTTACCGGCACCCTTAGAAATATATCCCCATGCCCAACCAGCGATAATGAACGCGGCACCAATAAAACAGAAGGTCCGCAACATGTTAAACACACCCTTAAGGTCATTTAACAGTAAACATATCGCACTTTCATTCACATTGGCAGCAAAAGCCGGACTCGCAACCATCATACTGATAATTGCCATATTGATTTTATTTGTAATTTTTTTCATAAAAATCCCCTTTCTTATATTTTCTTGTAATACAATTTTATCATAAATTTTACGATTATTCAAATATAAAAGGCGCCCAACGGCGCCTTTTATATATTTATATTTTTTTCAACACTTACATTGCTGGAACAATGACATAACGTGGTGCAGATTTTGCAGCACATTTATCACAACCGCAAGATGCTGGTGCAGATGCCGCAGCACGTGTCAAAACCGCGCGTGATGTCCGTGGCGCAATACCGCCATTGTCGCGAGCAAACAATTCCGCACAACTTGTGTTACGATACACAACACGCTTGTCGGTATCTATGCTGCGAATATCGTTTGTATAGTGAGAACCATATTCACCATAGTAAAACACACAATCTTCGCCATCTTGAACATAACGAACGCCACCACGATAATAATCGTATGCACAACCCGCCAATGCTGCCAATGCAATAACAGAAAACAACACTTTCTTCATAACAAAAGCCCTTTATTAAAGTCGCCCCTCTCAAAGCGCCCCCGATTCGATGTAATTGTTGCACAAATGCCCCTCTTGTCAAGCAACACTCAAAAAAACCACAACAAAACACACAAAATATGCTATAATTTTCATAAACATAAGGACATACGATGAAATTTTCAGATTTTGGATTTGTAAATACGCAAAAAATGCTATCGAATGCGCTTGCTGGGCGCTATGCTGTGCCAGCTTTCAACTTTTACGACATGGAAACCCTGATGGCAATACTTACAGCCGCACGCAAAACACACAGTCCTGTCATACTGGCCGCATCCGAAAGCGCTATTGAATACATGGGGGATGATATGTTGTTGGGTCTGGTGGCGGGAATATGCGCCAAACCAAATGAACAGATTGCACTACACCTGGACCATGGACACACACTGGACGCATGCATTCACGCAATTGAATTGGGATTTTCTTCGGTCATGATTGATGCGTCCGATAAACCATTTGAAGAAAATGTGAAACTTTCGCGCGAAGTTGCACGCTATGCCCACCGACACAATGTATCTGTTGAGGCAGAATTGGGAATTCTTGCTGGAATTGAAGACAAAAATACAAAATCAAACAAATCTTCCTATACTGATCCCGATGCCGCAGTCGAATTCGTGAAACGCACTGGTATTGATTCTTTGGCTGTTGCAATCGGGACCAGTCACGGACCATATAAATGTCGGGTTGCTGGCGAAAAGTTGCGATTTGATATATTGAAACAAATTGAAAAACAACTGCCCGATTTTCCGCTTGTTCTACACGGTGCATCAAGTATTCACCCAAAGTTTTTAGATATAATAAATATGTATGGTGGCAAACTAAAAAAAGCCTGTGGTATTGACGACGCACAATTAAAACGTGCCGCAAAAACCAATATCTGCAAAATAAATGTAGACAGTGATTTGCGCCTTGCGTTCACAGCCGCCGTCCGCAAAACATTAAAAAGCGACCCAGCTGTATTTAACCCGCGCGACTATCTTGGGACAGCAATTAAGTATATGACCGAAACTTGCGTTTATGAAATCACACATAAAATGCTTTCAAAAAATAAAATCTAACTATGCACGATAAAATTGTATCTGACTTGTTCAATATTCGGAATGAAAAATTTGCAAAATTTAATGCAAGTTTAATTCCAACCATAGATGCGAACAATGTAATTGGTGTTCGTACACCAGAATTACGGAAATACGCAAAAACAATTTCATCACCAGATAAGTTTTTAAGCAACCTGCCCCACAAATATTTCGAAGAAAATCAAATTCACGCATTTATATTATCGGAAATAAAAGATTTTGAAAATTGTATAAAATTAGTTGATGCTTTTTTGCCGTATGTGGACAATTGGGCCACATGCGACCAGTTGATACCAAAAATTTTTGCAAAAAACACTGACCGACTTCTGCCATACATACGCAAGTGGATAAAATCAAAACACACATACACGGTACGATTTGCAATCGGATTGCTTATGCGATTTTACCTGGGTGAAAAATTTGATTTATCCTATGCCGATACGGTTATAAAAATCAAAAGTGATGAATACTATATTAATATGATGCGTGCATGGTATTTTGCAACGGCATTATCAAAAAATTGGGACGATATAATTTGCATTATTGAAAATAAAAAATTGGACACCTGGACACACAATAAAACGATTCAAAAATCAATCGAATCGTATCGAATATCAGACAAACAAAAAAATCATTTAAAAACATTGAAAAAATAAAACCGCCAATTAGGCGGTTTTATTTTTATTTCGCCCTTTCTACATATTCGAGAGTTTCCGTATTCACAACAATCTTTTCATCCTGTTCAATGAACAATGGAACTTGGACACGAACACCATTATCCAAAATTGCCGGTTTGCCACCAGACGAAGAAACAGTTTGACCTTTTAATGCTGGTTCTGTTTCAACAACAGTTGCGACAACTGTCTTTGGCAAAGAAATAGAAACAGGTTTGCCTTCAACAAAGTTTGCCTTAACCGTCATTTCTGGGGCCAAGAATTTTGTTTGTTCGCCCAAACTTTCAAGTGGCATAGTAAACTGTTCATAATCGCTCAAATTCATAAAGAACGCATCTGTCGCATCCGAATACAGATATTGACAATCAAAATCTTCAACCATCAATTTTTCAACCTTATCTTCCGAGCGCCAACGATCGCCACCCTTGTTTCCAGAATCAATGTCGCGCAAATCAGCCTGAACAAAAGCGCCGCCCTTACCCGGTTTAACCTTGGTGATAGAAGTTACCGAATAACGTTTACCATTGTGAGAAATAACCCAACCCACACGCATATCATTTGCAATGTATGAAGCCATTGTAATACCTCTTTTCTTAAAAATTCCGGGACAATTATACGCGCGACAAAATAAAACGCAACACAAAAAATAAAAAACGGCGCGATTTGCGCCGTTTTTCCTACATACGCATCGGCATCAAGACAAACAGTGAATCTGTTTTCTTGTCCGTTGATTTCATAATCGTTGGCGATAAAGGATCCTGCATTTCCATTTGGAATTTTTCGCCTTCAACCTGACCTGCGACATCAAGCAAGAATTTCACATTAAACACAATTGTAAACGAATCGTCACCGTTGTATTCGACATCTAATTCCTGGGTCGCGGTTCCGGCATCTGGACTTGATGCATTGATAACCAATTTATTCATAGAATATGTCAACTGAACAGATTTTGTTTTATCCATAGATGCAACAGACACCAAATCAACCGCATCAATGAATTGCTTTCTGTTCAAAGTCGCAATCTTGTCGTTACCCTTTGGAATAACAACACGATAGTTTGGATATTGCGCATCAACCAATTTGCTGGTCAGTGTTGCTGGACCAACCGTAAAACGCGCCTTGGTATCAGACAATTCAACCATAACATCGTCAACATTGGCATCTTCTAATAACTTTGACAATTCGCCAATCACGCGACGTGGCAAAATCACAGATGGCATCTCAGCCGAACCTGCGGGGGCGGCCATCGCACACAAAGCCATACGTTGTGCGTCGGTTGCAACCGCAGTCAACATCTTTGATTTACCCTCTTCTGAAATATGGAAGAAAATACCACCCAAATGATAACGAACATCATCGGTTGGAATTGCAAACTTTGTTTGATTAATAAGGTGTGCCAAATCCCCAGTTGTCATCTGGAATTTTGTTGTCAGATTGCTACCCGCCATAGCTGGAAAATTTTCCGCTGGCAAAGTCGGCAAATGGAACACCGCACGACCAGAAGATACGACCAATTGGTCACCCGATTGTTTGAAACTTATTTCGGCATCTTCTGGCAATTTGCGAACAATATCATACAACATCTGAACAGGAACAGTAACCTTGCCCCCCAGGGTAATATCCGCGGCAACATGTTCGACCAATTCAAGGTCAACATTGGTTGCAGACAATACCAAATCATCACCGACCTCTATCTTAACATTCATTAAAATCGGCAAAGTCGCACGCTTTTCAACAATGGATTGCATGTGTCCCAACGCACGAATTAAAACCTGACGAAATACCGAAAATTCCATTTTGTATGCTCCTGTTTATAATTACGCCTACATTCCTTTCGGGGTAAGTTTACCAAAAAACACCGATTCGGTGCAAGCACCATTTTATACATGATGTATGATTGTAAAATTGTGATTACTTGTGCTTATTCTTCGACCGTGGCAGCATTATTAAACACGGTATCCATCAATTCTGCGACAGGCTTATTCAGCCATTCTGGATCATCGCGGCGTGCCGGTGCGCCACTTTTTAATGCGGTCTTGCACGGTTCGTCATCCGCCAACCAATTTTCCAACAAATCGCCTGCAACCAAACCAATACCCGCACCAGCAACCACACTAAGCCCACCTGTAAGTGGTGCCAACAACAACCCAATGCCAGTTGCCGATGCAACCTTGCCCGCCACAGACAACCCGCTGACCTTTACATCTGGTTCAGACAAATTGCCAGTTATTTCAATTGAATTTACCAAATTGCCCGACACGGATAATTTAAGACCACGCACTGGAACCGTTGTTAATGCCAACTTCATTTTCTCTTTGCCTAAATCAACACTACCCGCCAGTCGCGCATTTATTGCCGCCGTTTCAATTGCGACACCGTTTTGTGTTTCCACCAGTCCATTACGCATTTTTACATTTACAGCGGCACAAGATATTTTTATTTTTTCATTTTTCTTGTCATCACTGGTGAATAAATCTTGAACACCTTCGCCAAGCGAAGTCAGTGTATCTTTACCATAAATATACGACACCAGTTCCGAACGCATATACCCCTTGCCCGCCGACTTCATAACAAAAGGTCCCGTCATTGTTTGCATTATTTCAGATAAATCGTGTCCATTTGCAACGCCATACGCATTTATATTCATTGGCAATTCGGATATAACATCTGGGTTTCTAACATCTTCTAACAATTTACCTATATACATGTTTTCCGCCTTGATAGCAGCATGCATATAAATGCGCCCCTCTGCATCAGCATCAAAATCAGACGCAACTTTGAAATCACCATCGGCAAAAATCATATCAATGTCTAACCGACCATGTCCAAGTTCAGATTTTAAATTTATGTTCATGTTGTCCAATGCCAATTCACGATATACAACGAACTGTTTTATTTTTGCGTTTGCTTTTAAATTAATATGCGACAACTCTTTACCAAACAACGGAATATCTTTGAAAGCATTTAAATCACGTTTTGGGTGTATCCAATTTCCAGAATATATTGTTGGAAACATTTTATACAAAACAACATCGTCACCAGTTAAATTAAAAACTACATTCGGCACATCTTTGGACCAATCGTATTCACCAGACACATCCATATTCACGCCACGTATTGAAACCGAAGATTTTCGCAGTGTTATTTTTTTTGTCCCAACCCCGCCTGCGATGTTTACCATCACTGGTGGTAATTCAACCCAATCTTGTCCAATTGCACGACCAAACGCAGCAACATCTGGTATATCGCCACGAATAACAAAATCGATGTAAATGCGACACTTACTGGATAAACTTTGCGTTCAGAATTGTATTCAGAAAAAGACACAATAAACGGGAATATTTTTATTCCGTCTTTTAACCATCCAGTATATTCGCGTTTACCATGCCGCAACATATAACGCACTTGAAAATTAGGCACAACATATTTATCACCATCAATGTTTACATTTAAATTATGGATATCAACACTGGCAAGGCCCGGTTTTTTGAAAGGAAATTTTGGTTGAGATTTTATCTTTTCTGGTGTTGCGCCATCGGAAACATTGTCTTCTGCATCAAATGGTTGAATTGATAATTCGCCCACATCATTTTTTTCCAACGATATTTTCGCATCGTTTATACTGATGTTTTGTATGGTTGGATGGTTCCGTAAAAGTGATACCAGGTTCAGTGTCACATCTATTCTGTCTGCATCAAAACCATATTCAATTTTTGACCATTCGGCATTTTTAATGCGCACATTGTTCAATTCGATTTTTGGACGCAATGAAAACACCCACGATATGGCACCGTCTATTTCTATGTTCAAACCAGTGGCATCTCGCATAATATTAAGTATATTGCCACGCAGTGTTTCAAGATTAACCTGGCTTAATGCGACAGATAACGCGACAACCATCACCCCAAGAAACAGGCCAATTATACGAAAGATTTTTAAAAATCTACTTTGCTTTTTCTTACGTGGCATTTTGTTTGTCGCTTATCATGGTAATTGTAATTCCAAAAATTTCATCACAGGTTTCATAAATTCTGGAACCCTTGCACTAAAAGTCACAACTTTACCGCTTGTTGGATGACGGAATGTTAAACGATATGCCAACAAATGCAAATTGTTTGTGGTCAACATTGCCTTTAATGCTGCATCCATCTTTTTATTGCGTCCATATAAATCATCGCCAATAATTGGCGCATTTAAACAAAGGGCGCTGTGTATTCTTAATTGATGTGTACGACCAGTTTTCGGTTTAAACAAAACCCACGACACACACCCAGCCGTTGCTAAAACCTGGTATTCAGTAATTGCGCGTTGTGGGCGCCCACCATCACCTTTTTTTGCTTTTGTGGGTGAATCAAAAACCTGACCTTTAATCATATAATTATCAATAATGCCCTGCTTTTTCTTTACCCCGCCATTAAGTAACGCCAAGTATTCTTTGTGTGCTGTTTTCGATTGAAATTCACTTGCCAAGGTTTGCGCGGCGCGTTGTGTTTTTGCCACGACCAAAACGCCACTTGTCTCTTTATCTAAACGATGTACCAGTGATATTTTAGCATACGGAAATAACGCCGCCGCCATTTTATCAATTGATTTTCTTATACCGGTTCCACCCTGGACAGCCAATCCCGCAGGTTTATCAAACACAACAATATCGTCATCATTATGGATAATACATTTACGTAACTGTTCCAAATCAGTTAACGAAAATTTATCGCCAGATTCTGTTTTCTTGGGACCATCGCTGGTATACCCAGAAATCGTTGGCGGCACACGAATCGCATCACCCGAACGCAGAATTTCTGTGCCACGAACACGTGACGAATTTAATCTTATTTGTCCCCCGCGACACAGTTTGTGGAATTCAGCAGATGACAACGACGGAAAATGCCGCCCAAACCACCGCATAAGGCGTGTGCCATCTTCGGTCTGCGAAACAATCTTTAATTCCGCCATATATGGTCCCCATAAAAACCGTTAGTCACCAAATGTAATCTGGATTGAATTAGCACCATTTGCACTACTGCAATCACCGGTTGCACCACTAACCTTGCCATCAGACATTTGATAACCAACCGAATCCGACCATGCTTTTGTAATCAAATATTCACAATCAGATTTGTTTAAGCCAGTGATACCAACGATAAACTGACGCGAATTTGTTGAATCCACAGACAATGTGTATGTTCCACCATATGGATTTTTATTTGAAATACCAATTGCCCCAAATATTGTCGCATTGTTTATATTTGAAAAATCATCGTATTCACCAAGCAACTGACGAACACCAGTGACGATTTCAATTACTTCGTCATTGACCGCACTGCGTTTTTGTGTTCGCATCGCCGTTGATATAAGACCAATTGCGCCAACAGTTATGACACCCATAATCGCCAACACACCCAGCATTTCAATCATTGAACGTCCAGATTCTTGTTTCATATTATCCCCCATTTGCTTTTTCTTTATAATATAATATCATAAAAGGCATGAATATTCAATTTTATGATTTGATTGAAAATGCCCCACGTTCCCCCGGTGTATACAAAATGTATGATACCGATGGGAACCTGCTTTACGTGGGTAAAGCCAAGAATTTGCACGCCCGGCTTAAACAATACATCGACATATCAAAATTGGAATTACATAAACAGGTTATGCGCACGCTTGTTACGCGCGTTGATTGGGAAATCACACCTACGGAATCTGATGCGCTTATTCGGGAACAAGAATTAATAAAAACCCAAAAACCGAAATATAACATCATGCTGACCGATGGAAAAATGTATCCAATGATTGCACTGACAAATTCTAAATATCCGCGTTTGATGAAATTCCGTGGAAAAATCACACAACGTCGTGATGTTTTTGGGCCATATCCATCTGTCAAATCGTTAAACGAAACAATCAAAACCATTCAAAAGGTTTGTGAAATTCGCACTTGTACCGACACTTTTATGCGTAATCGCACACGACCATGTCTGCTACATCAAATTGGCCGTTGCAGCGCACCATGTGTAATTGAGCAAAAAGATTACAATGAACGCGTATCATTGGCGCGAAAAATATTAACTGGTGACAGCGAACCGATATTAGACGATTTGCAAAAACAGATGCAAAATTTTGCAGAAAAAATGGATTATGAAAATGCGGCAAAATGTCGTGATAAAATTGCGGCATTAACTAAAACATCAAATCGCGGTATACAGCGGAATCATGCACATAGAACGATTTTAGATTGGGATAAAAATGTTACAGAATTGGAACAATGGTTGGGTATAAAAATAGATACCGTTGGTGTGTTTGATAATTCACATTTGTTTGGTACGAATCCAGTTGGCGCAATGATAACATTTGGACACAATGGGTTTGATAAATCTGGTTATCGCCATTTTAAATTAAATGATAAAAAGCGCAGCGGTAATGACATCGCCATGATGGAAGAATTTGTCTCGCGTGCTGTTGCACGTGGTCCAAAATTAAGTTTGATTATTGTTGATGGCGGTCCTGCACAATGGAACATCGCACATCGCGTTGCCGCGGATATTCCAATTCTTGGTGTAACCAAGGGGGTTGTTCGTAACGGTGATGAACACTTTATTATGCCGGATGGCACCGAATATCATGATATGCCAAAAGACAGCCCGCTGTTTTTAATGTTGCGTGCTGTCCGGGATGAAGCACACAGGTTTGTAATCACATATCACCGAACAACACGTGCAAAAAAAATGACTGCATCAGTCCTGGATGAAATTGATGGTATTGGTCCAAAGCGCAAACGATTACTGCTTAATCACTTTGGTTCAACGCGCGCAATAATGGATGCAGATATGAACGCATTACGTCGGGTGCCAGAATTGGGTGAAATCGCCGCAAAAAAAATATATGACTATTTCCATTCGGAAGTGTTATAATGAAAACACCACATAAATAAAGGAGAAAAAATATGAAGTTCTTTGTAAATTTCTTGTCAGCTTTTCGTATTGCTGCATCTTTTGCAATTATACCGACACTGATGTTTCAATTATATTGGACATCGTTAATACTGTTTGTATTGGGCGCAATGTCTGATTTCTTTGATGGATACCTGGCGCGCAAATATGATGTATGCACAAAATTGGGTGGTGTTATGGACCACATTGGCGACAAATTGATTGTTGTGAACACATTGATTATGTTGACGGTGATGATGCCTGTATGGTTTATTGTTGTTCCTGTAATCATATTGATAGCACGCGAATTGTATATCAGCGGTCTGCGTGAATTTTTGGGAACACAGAAAATTGAAATGCCGGTTCCAAAGGCACGTTTTTCATTGGGCAAGGTAAAGACAACATTTCAAATGATAACAATCACTGCGTTCTTAGGTTTGTTTGCATTAAGCACATTGATAACCCCAGAATCAATTTCTAAATCATATTTGATTGCGATGAATTTGTTATCACAAATTGGTATTATTGGTTTGTGGTTATCATTGGTTGCATCCGTTTGGTCCGCAACACAATATACGGGAACATTTATTGAAAAATTGAAAAAGATTAAAAAGTGATTAATGTAAGTGGTTAATGCTTAGTAAAAACACGCTATACGCATGATTTCCTGCGTATAGCGTGTTTTTTACACAACGTTTATTCCTTTAAAATACAATCTTTTGTAAAATCGTCCAATGTTAAAATTTCATCATCATAAAACGCGTATGGTCTTGTACTTTTTTCCACAATACATTTATCACTTTTTTCACAATTAACAAGACAACATTTGCCATATACTCTTTTTTCTTCTTGCGGATTTGCATATATTGCACTTTCTACACACCGATATTTATCAGCATCTAACATTTCACATTTTGTTTGTCTTGACTTAACCACCCTTGTATATCCAGACCTCACCGTCAGTGAGGTTATATCATTTTTATGAACCAGTTCGCAATAATTTGCGGCTATTTTTTCCATGTTCGTAACCGTGTTACTTTGTGTTTTATCTGTCGGTAACAAAACAATACATGCAAAATTTATCATCATCAAATCATAATAAAAATCCACCTCGTCACAAACATGTGCGCAATTATATTTTTTACTACCAGCAATAAAATCCGTATTTTCTCGACTAACAACAACAGACAAATTATTATTCTTTATAAATTGCTCTATATTGAAACAAACATCAAGCATGCCTTCTTTAAATTCTTTATCATATGTTGTTTCATCATACTGTGCTTTTTCTCCATGTTTTTTTTCATGGTTACTTATCACTTTCAAATAATCTGATAAAAGCGATGACCTATTTTCAGCCAACGAATCCGTTATACAAAATGCCGCTATAAAACAAGCCAGTATAATTTGTTTCATTTTGCCCCCCCTTATTTATAATACAACATAAAACCACCTGTAAAACAAGGTGGTTGGAGGATCGAAACTATAATGCACTGAAAATAGTGAGCTTATTCGTTATATTAAGCCCCCTCCAACCACAACAGTGGCGGAGGTTATTTTTGTCCCCACGGACACAGCACATTAAGGGTTTCGACACCCCGTTATCCAACCGGATAACAGTTTTATTATAAACAATACATCTGATTATTCCAATAAAAAAATCCGCCACGTTTATGACGGATTATCTATGCACTCTGAACACTAAATTAAAACCAACCTTTCTTTGCTGATTTGGTGTCGGCAAATTCGCCTAAGATTTTCTTTTGCTTTTCGGTTAGTTTTGTTGGGATTGTAATTGCAATATCAATATACAAATCGCCAAACGAATCGCGACGGCCCGTCGGCATACCATGTCCACGAACGCGTAATTTTTCACCAACCTGGGTTCCACTTGGAACCTTGACTGACAATTTCTTATCGTCAATTGTTTCTATTTCAATTTCACCGCCCAGCGCAAGTGTCGTAAAAGGAACATTAACACGAGTTATTAAATCTGCACCATTGCGAACGAATCGTTTATCTGGACGAATTCGTACATCCAAATAGAAATCACCAGCCGGAGCGCCGTTTGCACCTGCTTCGCCCTGACCCGCCAATCTTAACCGTGCGCCGTCTTCGATACCGGCGGGAATCTTTACATCAATACTGCGCGATTTATTAACTGCACCCGTTCCATCACACACGGAACATTTTTTATCAATCTTATGCCCCAGACCATTACATTCTGGACATGGTGTTTCCATTGCAAAGAATCCCTGACGCGTATGAACGAAACCAGATCCCCCACAACGTGGGCATACCGGTGCCGGTTTACCATCAGCGGTTCCATATCCGTGACATTTCTCACAACTAACTTTGCTTGAAAAATTAACTGTGTGTGTTGTGCCAAAATAAGCGTCTTTCAAATCTATCACAACTTCGTCCAGCAAATCACGCCCGGCACGATTTTGTGCAGCCCCGCGCGGACCCGCCCCCATATCAAATCCGAAACCACGCATAGCCTCACGCAATATATCATCCATACCGGCACCACCACCCATATCGAAATGAAACGCACCATTTCCAAATGGGTTGCCACCAAATCCGGCACCCGCAGACGCCCCGTTACCCCCGGCAAACGCCGCATCACCAAAACGGTCGTACGCCGCACGCTTTTGTGGATCTTTCAGAATATCAAAGGCGTTATTAACATCCTTGAACTTTTCTTCAGCTTCTTTGTCCCCGGGGTTTTTATCTGGGTGGTATTTAAGCACCAATTTATGATAAGCCCGCTTGATATCAGCGTCCGACGCGTCGCGCGCCACCCCCAAAACTTCATATGGATTTTTGTTCATTTTTTACGTCCGTAAATCTTTGTTGCAATAAATATAGGGCAATAATATCTAAAATCAAGCCCCCCACCCTAATAAAAAACCCCCGATTTTTCGGGACAAAAGCACTTGCACTAAATCAAATAATGTTATATTAATATATCACCATGGTTGATAAAAACACACATACATATGACGCGTCTGATATTCAGGTTCTTGAAGGTTTGGAACCTGTTCGTCTGCGTCCCGGCATGTATATTGGCGGCACCGATGAAAAGGCGTGGCACCATTTGCCTGTTGAAATTTTGGACAATTCTATTGACGAAGCAGTCGCTGGTTTTGCAAAAAAAATATCTGTTGATTTAATTGATGCAAAAACAATTGAAATTACCGACGACGGTCGTGGAATTCCAGTTGACGAACACCCGAAATACCCGGGCAAGTCCGCGTTAGAGGTTATTTTAACCACACTGCATTCGGGCGGAAAATTTAATAATAATGTGTATAAGACCAGTGGCGGTTTGCACGGTGTTGGTTCGGCGGTTGTAAATGCGCTGTCGTCCGAGATGATTGTAACAATATCCCGTGACGGTTATGAATGGCACCAAACTTTTTCCCGTGGCAAGGTGACAAGCCCGATTACCAAGGGTGACGCAACCAAGGCACATGGAACAAAAATTCGCTTTACTTTGGACGATGAAATCTTTGGCGCAAACGCAGTATTTAAACCAATAAAAATTTATCGTATGGCACGGGCAAAGGCTTTTCTGTCCCGTGGTGTAAAAATTGATTGGCGTTGCAACCCGGCATTATTAACCGAAGATATGGGAATTCCAGCAACTACAACATTTTATTATGCCAATGGCGTTGCTGATTTCTTGGCTGAAAAAACGGATGCCGAGCCGAAAATTTTACCGCGTATATTCAGTGGCACCGTTGATTTTCCAGATGATTCTGGTCGCGTTGAATGGGCATTAACAATATTAACCGATGAAAATGGTGCCGCATCTGACGATGGATTCTTTGCATCGTATTGCAACACAATCGCAACCATTGATGGTGGAACACACGAAAGTGGTTTTAAGTCCGCGATTACCAAGGGGATAAAGGCATACGGGGAAAAAGTTAATAATAAAGCGGCCGCAAATATAATTGGTGAAGATGTATTTGATTCTGTGGCGGCGATTGTATCGGTGTTTTACAAGACACCTCAATTTTTGGGTCAAACCAAGGAAAAATTATCCAACCCCGAAATTGCACGATACACCGAAAATGCTCTGCGCGATCCATGGGAAATGTTTTTGGCATCAGACCCGAAAACTGCAAATGCAATCTTGGATTTTGTAATTAATTTGGCGAACGCGCGTATCAAAACAAAACAAGTCAAAGAAATCGCACGTAAAACCCCGACTAAGCGGGCAAGAATGCCGGCGAAATTGGCAGACTGTTCTAAACACGGGGTCGAAGGGACAGAATTATTTATTGTTGAAGGGGAATCTGCGGGCGGCACCGCGAAACAGGCACGCGAACGCGCAACCCAGGCAATTATGCCATTGCGGGGCAAGGTTTTAAATGTTATGTCTAATTCCGATGAACGTTTTAACGCGAACAAGGAATTAAATGAACTGATTGACATTATCGGTGCTGGCACTGCCAAAGATTGGGATGAATCTAAACTGCGTTATGAAAAGGTTATTGTTATGACCGATGCCGATGTTGATGGTTCGCATATTGCATCGCTTTTGATGGCATTTTTCTATCAGTATATGCCGCAATTAATATACGGCGGACACTTATATTTGTCTTGTCCACCGCTTTATAAGTTAACCTGTGGCACAGAATCAATATATGTTGATACTGATGAAGAATTGGAAGATTTAAAGAATAACAAGTATAAGAATAAGAAAGTTGAAATATCCCGATTCAAAGGGCTTGGTGAAATGATGCCGAATCAGTTGCGGGAAACGACCATGTCGCCCAAAACACGTCGCTTAATACGCGTTGACCTGCCACCAAAAACCGACGATGGTATGGAAGACACGGAAAAAACCCGCACAATTGTTTCAGAATTAATGGGCAAAAAACCAGAGTTCCGATTTAAGTTTATTACCGAACACGCCCAGTTTGTAAAAGATTTGTTTGTGTAAAAAATCGCCCATTCGGGCGATTTTTTATTGAATACCAACTGTAAATTCGTCAGACCAATCGGCGACCTTTTGTCCCCCAATGGTGCAACTTATATCTTCGAATCCGGATTTCACCTGATTCTTTTTAACAACCTTACTTGTTATCAAACCACCCGCGGTTCCCAATACCACACCCGCGATAGAATCAGATGCTAAACGTGCGGTATTAAAATCACCTTCTTTTGTCTTCCACACTGACAATGTCTTTTTCCAGCCGTCCATCGAAGCAAGTATACTTGCGTTCAAACTATTAAGTTTGTTGCGCTGATTAAGAGCATCGTTTTCTTTCTGTTTTGCTTCGCAATCTTTTATATGTACATTGACAAGGTTGACCATCGCATCATATCCCGCCTGGCTGCGTGATTCGTTAGATGCACAATATACCTTTAAATCTGCGATTGCTTTATCTGCATCTGGGCAAGAAACATAAGTCGCAAAATTCAAATCTGGACAATTCCACGCACCAGATTGTGTTGCCGTTTCTGATGATTTTGGTTTTTCCTGGTTCGTCCCACTAACCTTTTTATCACGTTGATCCTGCGACTTTACTGTGGAAGCAACACATTTACCTTCTATTAAATCATAACCATCCTTGCAAGATTCTATCGACCAATCTGACCATACACCATTTTCACCACACAATCTTTTACATTGATTTCCATTGGCTTTATCTGCCGAACATGGTTTTATTTCTCTGCTACCGACTGCTGCACCACCATCACAGGTAATTACTTTTGTCTTTTTCTGTTTACAAAACGTTTGTCCAGCGGCGATATAAAGATCCGTCAAAGAACTACTTCTCTCGGTTCCTGTTTTCACATCTTGTGCAGAATATAAATCGTAGTCGCTGTTATATTCACCTATTCGTTGCAATTCTGTTATACCATTTGTTTGACACTCTTTAATCTCATTTGTAGTATCTGCCCAATGATCGCTCATACCAGTACCTTCATAACAAGTATAAACCACCCATTGATTTTCATCTGGTCTAAAACCAGCAATCATATCCCCGTTTAGGCAACTTTTTTCTTTGAGCTTACGCCTTTTTACACCACACCAATAACAATCTCTTACCTCTTTAGAATCATTAAGTTCAGCTCTAGTTTTCAGTTTATTGGCATCCAAAATATCATCAGTTGTATCAAACGAGCTGAACAAGCCATTTAGACAATTATTAACAACTTCACATTGCGCAAATGCATTTGTTGCATTCAATGCAAAAAAACAACACAAAAACATAAGTAACTTTTTCATTATTATTTCCCCCCTATCGGAATAATACTTTTACTATATTTTATCATATTTCTGGCGGAAAACAAAATGAAAACTAGAAACAAAAACCCCGGCATATGCGCCGGGGACTTTTTCTTCTCAACCACAAGAAAGAAACTTTTATTTATATTCCGCAATCATGTCGTTTATTTGTGCGGATAAAACCAAATCTGTTTGTGCCAATTTTTCAATTTGTTTCAATGCATACATCACACTTGCATGATCACGACCACCAACATAATTTCCAATTTCAGCCAATGACAATTTTGTTACATTGTGCAATACCGTCATCATTATTTGACGGGCCAATACCAAACTGCGATTGCGTCCCGTCCCGCACACCGCATCATGTGATACGCCCAATTTATCACACATATCGCGAACCATCGCAATTGGCGTTTTGCTTGTTTTAAGGGTGTCGGCAAGCAGCCGTTCCGCAACATCAACCGTAACATCAGCGCCCATCAATTCAGCATAGGCATTTATTTTTGTCGCAACACCAGCAACCAAATGACCGTCCCCAGAAATGCGATTCGATAACGCCGCGGCGACATCTGATGCAACACCAGCACGCATCAACATTACGCGTTTCACATTGTCGTTTGGTGATGCAACATCAGCCGTCAATCCAGACGCAAACAATGATTGTGCGTGTTTATCAAAACCAGTCAAATTACTTGGTGATGCGTTTGATGTCAAAACAATGTTTTTACCCGCGCTGCGCAAGTCAATCAACAGCTGCATAAATTCATCCATTGTTGCGCGTTTGCCGGCCAATGCGTTTACATCGTCCAAGATAAATGTGTCACAATTACGACAGAAATCTTTGAACGCAAAAATACTGTGATCGCGCAATGACCGTGTGAATTCAGCCACAAAACCACCACCAGTCATCATAACAACGCGATTTGTGGACGCATCACGAATACAATTCACCAATAATGTTTTTCCACAACCCGCTGGGCCATAAATAAACAGCGGGCTGAAAGACACAGAACCCGCCGCAACTTTCTTACATGCCGATACAACGAATGCGTTTTCTTCGGATGATACGAACACATCGAACGCCGACATGTTTGTTGCCATTGGCATTGGCACGAACGATTTGACACTGTTATCGTTTGCAACCGATAAGGTTGCACCACGTACACATATATTTAATGATAAACCATATTCATTTGCCACCGCAGACAAAGTATTTCCATAAACTGATGAAATATAATCTGATGAAAATTGATTCTGGGCAACAAGTGTTAATACATTATTTGAAATATTAAAATCAAGTGGGGCAATCCAAGATGTAAACGCAGCAGTATCTATTTTTGCGGCAATGGCCCCCCGGATTAAATCCACGTTTGTCATTTGCTTTGTTGCCGCTGCCTGCATGTCGTTTCTCCTTTCCTTCCCTAAAAGAGTTTCCTGCCCGTGCAAGATTTAAGTATAAAAACCACCCTGCACATAAACGCCAAATTTTTCTTTTATAAAAAATTTAGTGTTTATGTTTGCCTACTTGACTATACTCTCTCGCATTTTGGGTTGATGTCATATCAATTTGTCGTTTCTGATTTATCCAACTGATACTTCGCCAACCCATTTGATGATTGATTGTTTATCAATCGTTTGGATTTCAGAAAACAATTTATAAGATAATTTTTGATTTGCAAATAAATCTTACTAAAAAATTAAAGATTTATTTTTTGACAACGATTCGTTTTTTTGCCTGTTTTGTGCGGTTTGTATATACACTGTATATACAAGAAAAGATTCACAAACGAATGTATCCACCATCCGTTTTTTTCACAACACCGCGCAATTCAAGCACAACTAAATCGCGTTTAATTTCCGAAATACTTTTTTTGACAATTTGTGCCAATACAGATTCAGACAATGGAATTGTTCCTAATTTATCTAAAACCTCATTTTCTGATTCGGAATTTTTATTTTTTGTATTCAATTTTTTTGCCGTTTTGTCATTTGGAAAAAAATCCGATTCGCCCATGCACAATTTTGCCACGCCAGATGCAATCAATGAATTCGGTCCAACACTGCGCAAATCTGCGGGATGTGATGGTATTGCCCACAGATCCCGATTCGATTCGGTTGCAAATTTAGCGGTTGTCATACTGCCCGATTTCATGTCTGCTTCGCCCAGAATCAGCATTTTTGACAATCCAGCAATCCAACGATTGCGTTGAACAAAATTTGACCCGGTTGGTTTAAAGCCAACTGGCATCTCGCTTAACACCACGCCCCGTTCCAGAATTTCGAAATACAACGATTCATTTTCCAATGGCCATATATAATCAACGCCACCACCCAGCACCGCAACCGTCTGGGTGTTTCCTGGCGTACGCAACGCGCCACGATGTGCCGCGGTGTCTGATCCCATTGCCATACCAGATACAATCGCAAACCCATGTTCTGCAAATTTTTGCGCAAGGTTTGCCATAAATTCCATACCTGCGGCTGTTGCGTGTCTTGTTCCAACCATTCCAACCATTTGCTTTTTTAATGTGTCCATATTGCCGCGCGCTGTGATTACCGGCGGATGATTTTTTATTGCCCGCAAATTTTCAGGATATAAATCTTCATCATCACATATATATATAATGCCCAATTTTGCCGCCGCATCCATTTCGCGCATAACACTGTCACGCATTGAATCGTTTGTCTGCAAACTTGCCGCGGCAGCAGATGCCGAACCAAATTTAGATATAATTTCAGCATACTTTACCGGCCCAATTTTTGGGGTACGCAAAATCAACAATCTTTCAAATAATTCAGACATACGGAAATTATAGTTTTTTTATCCAAAAATCGCAATGGTAATAAAAAATGCACCAATCGGTGCATTTTTTATTTTAACTCTTTCAATTTACTGTATGGAATTGTTGTTTCGTCATCAACAACCAAACCATTACATTCTGTAGGCTTGTCACCATACGCACTTTGCCAAGATTCACATATGTCATACATTTCTTGAAAACTTTGTACCAACTGTGCGCGTTCTGCAGCTGGCAAATTATCAACATAAACCTTAAATTGATCTTCGGTTGTTCCAGCCTTTTGTCCCATAACCGCGTTACCAATCAGACGATTTCCAAACAATTCCATGGATCCGACCCCCAGTGCCGCACCACCAACCGCGCCACCAATTGTCGCAAGTGTCCGATTTTTCTTTTTCGCGTCTAAAATACGTTTTTCGATATTGCTTTCATCAACCCATGAACCACAAGTGATATTACGTCCCATTTCAAAATATTTACCCTTTATATCACTTAAATCAATTCTTGAATCAGCAGACTTTAAATCAACCAACACGAAACAAGTGTTATTTTCGGGTTGTTCAACATCTTCAACCATTGTTGCATAATTATTAATATCACTGTAACGCGATGCCCAAACAAAAGTATTACCAATACCAATATTATTGTTGATACATGCGGCACGTTCTTTTTCACGCATATCAATTACCGGCTGTTCGTCTGGTGTGTCGTCTGGTTTAACTTCGGGAACCAATGGGGCGTCTTTGATATTAGATACCGCTGTCGTTACACCAACCGTTTGGACCGCCATAGTCGGCATACGTGATGTTGGGTTTGAATATACCCCAACACGTCCAGTTGCTGCGGATGTTACATCACACAAAGCAATTGCACACAAGCAAACCAAACATGACGAAAAAATCCGTTTCATTATAAAAACTCCCTCTATTATTACGGTGTATTATACCACAAAATCGGTTTAAAATAAAGGACAAATAAAAAATGCGCTTATGTAAAGCGCATTTTTTATTATTTTTTCCACTTCCACACAACAGTCGATTCTTTATCATGAATTAACCGCGCAATGTTTTCACGATGACGAATCAGACATAACAGCGCACTTGCCAAAAACGCAAATCCTACATTTATATTAATAACAAAACCAAATATTGGAACCAATACAAACACAACCAAAGCCCCCAATGATGAATATCCACTGGTTAAAGCTACGATTAACCATTCAATTCCAATAAATATAAAAGATAATGGCGATATAGCCAATAACATACCGAAAAGTCCCGACACACCCTTGCCACCATGGAAACGAAGCCATACCGGAAAACAATGGCCAACAATCGCGGTAAAACCACACCATGCGCCAAAACCAATACCGGCAAATCCCCAACCAATAAATACAGCAGCTATCACCTTGGCCATATCAAGAATCCATGTCAATGCAGCCATACGCAAGCCGCCAACCCGCATAACATTTGTTGCACCGATATTTCCGGAACCAACCTTACGCAAATCGCCCTTGCCAGACAGCCATGTTTGCAACAACCCCATCGGTATGGAACCCAACAAATAAGAAATAACTAATATAAATATGTAAATCATTTTATTTTTCCTTGATTTTATGTTTCTTTTCTATAAAATATCAAAAACGTTACAAAAATAAAAGGAAAATAAAGTGGCAAATCATAAGTCATCTAAAAAAAGAGTTTTGGTTACAGAAAAGAAAAATGCTGTGAATACTGCGCGTCGTAGCGCCGTTAAAACAGCTGTAAAAAAATCTGTTAAGGCAATCGAATCTGGGGATAAAGTTGCAGCAGTCGCGGCAACACGTGCCGCAGAAAGCAAGCTGATGAAATCAGCGGGCAAAGTTATGCCAAAGAAACGCGCAGCTCGCAAAATTTCCAGATTGACCAAGAAAGTTGCCAAAATGGCATAAACTTTTTAGTTTTTATAAATTTGCAAAGACATCCCTTTCGGGATGTCTTTTTTATCCCTAACCCAAGAACAAAACAAAAATACTTCTACACACCCTTTACTCAAACCAAATAAACACTGTTCCAACTGGTGGCGTCCCAGATGGCTGGGTCGTTGAAACAGTATTAAAACGCACATCGTCCCCCGCAGCAACCGTTGTTGAAGTAGTTCCAACAGGAATTCGTCCAATATTCAACGTTCCACTTGATATGTTCGCAGCGTTGGTTGTATCAACGTTTGGAACATCGCCAAGGCCAACATCACCCTTAGTCACAGTCACATTCGCAGAAAGCGCATGGCCGTTGACCGTCGTTGTTGTGGGCACAGCCCCAACATCAGAAGCACTAAGAGATGATATTATTGATTGGACATACTGCGCACTGGCAATTTCAGCATGCCCAGTGGAAACTAGTCCACATAAAATACCAACAAAGATAATACGAACCGGTTTCATATATCTTTTATTGTACAATTACCAAAAACAATATCCATTTTTTGCGTCCAAAAAATGAATACAGATTTCACAAAATCACCATTTTACAACAAAAGTGTCTGTTTGTTTTAATTGGTGGTTAAAACGCATATACACTAAACTTCATAAAAAGGTTTGCTTTGTGTCCTCTTCTCTCTTCATCTGCTAAACTTTATGCCACCACAAAAAAAGCCTAGCAAACTCTACCCTTACGAGAACTCTAGCAAAATTCACGCAACTGTGTAAAGCGAAAAAACGATAAAAAATTCCGCATTTCTGCGGAATTTTAATATTTTTTGAAAAAATTTTTCTTTAATTTAACGGTGCACCCCAATGTTGTTGTATTGTACGTTCAGAATCCATTGGACTGATTAACACTTGCGGTGTCAAAATCACAACCAACACATCACGTTGCGCCGCCGTTTCACGTGACCCAGAAAGCGCCATAAAGTCCGGATCGCCCAAACCGTAACGTGTGTCACTGTTGTTTTGTTTTTCAAAACCAGATACAACTAACATTTGACCAGATTCCATAATAACTTCCTGCATAAAGGAACGTTCTTCAACCTCTGGCAACTGTAATGTAACTTCACCAATTGTTTGGGTTGACATCTTTAACAACTCACGAACAGACATTCTGAACAACAACAAGATTTTGCCATTTTCCAAAATGTTCGGTAGCAGCTGCATTGAAAAACCTGTTTCCAAATTATCCTGGTCAACGGTTGACGATTCCACCGTTGTGAAATTACGTGATTCAAAACGTTTGATATATCCAGTTGTTCTTGTGTTGTTGACCGGCGCGACACGGTTATTGCGCGTTGTTACACCAACATTTGTAACAAGTGATACCTTACCCTGCTTTGCCAACGATTGAATCAACGCGTTGCTGCCCGCGACCCCAGACAGTGAACCGTTCATAATATCATTCTGTGTATATGCACCAGCAACTTCTGTTCCATTAACGGTATGTGTTGCACCAGTCAAAGCAGACACTGTATTTGACAATACTGCAATATTCATAGAACCAGCCTCTGTTGTTGCCAGATTGTTTTTAGGATTCGCAACGATATTTAAGCCCGATGTCGAATTAATAGCCGCAGCCAAATTCAAACCAAATGCAGAATCATTAGAAATAGAAACTTGCAAAACCTTGACATCAATTGTCACAAGCTGTGACAGACGTTTGTTCTGTCGTTCAATATAGTCACCAACACGTGCCAACACCGATGGTGGCGCAGTCACAGTAATTGTTCCCAAACTGCGTGATACGGTAAAGTCTGCATTGCTTGTTTTACCAACGATTGCAGAGATGGCGCTTTCAACCTCATCCCATTCTTTTAATTTAGATTCAAGCGAAACCTGATTACCATCATCTGTATTCATTGCTGTTTGATACGAAACCTCTGTCCCCAGCGCATACAATGTAAATGTCTTGGTTTCTGTTTCATAAAAAACAATTGATGTTTTATCAAAATACCACAACAAGTCTAAATCGGTTGCCACCTGGGACAACAGACCCGATAACTTTCCAGTATAGGCAACATTAATTGTCTTTTTTAATTTTTCTGAATTAACCTGGCTGTCTATTTTAACGGGTATTCTTGTAATTGAATTTATATCATTTGCTAAAACCTGTAATGTGACAGGTTCATTTAATAATATTGTAATTCCAGTATCTGTCTCGAATTGCGACGGCAGGTTATTTTTGTGTTCCAGCACCATAGACTTATTACCCAGCCACACCCCTTCGGACATAGATACGGTGTCACCACTGGCAACCTTGGCCCGCGGATTTTTAGACATTTCGAACGCATCATACGCGTTAACAAAATCTTTATCCACAGAAGCAGCCACCATGGCTGATTTTTCCCTGGCGCACCCAGCCAGCATCATTGCCGACATTATGCACACAATAAATAATTTCATCGTCTTTATCATATATGTTTTCTCCTACGGTCAAACAGATACTTTATTTTATTCTTCTGTAGTGGACACGACCAACACACGATTCCCCTTATAGAATTTCGCATATGGAATTGGTGTTGCACGACCAAAGTTACGAACCAGCGCAGATGCCACATCTACAAAACGCCCCTTGAACACAGCACTTGCTTCGATTGGATATTCGCGTGGTGTTGTCCAAACCAAATCCCAACCTTCTTTGTCACACCAAGATTGTAAAACTTCACGCAATGTCTGACCACTCGCCACGACCCAAGAACGTACCTGATCTGTCATAACAGAGGGTGCCTCAGCATCTGCAGAAACATCCACACCTATTTCTTGTTCTGTAACAACATCTTCAGCAACCTTGTCTTCTTTTAAACCATTTTTTGCCAAATATGATGTATATTCATCCGCATATTTTTTGCAATTTTTGCGACCACTGCGTGACATAACCAAAACATCACCGCCGTCGTCTTCTAATACTTCGCGATGCAACAATGGCATTTCAGAGCCATTTTCACATTCGTTATCAAATCCGACCGGAATTTGATTACCATGCAACATATTTGCACCACCCGACCAGCCACCAAAATCACCGCGTGCACCAAGGTTGAAATTATTTTCTACAACCAAATCCGTTCCTATCTTTGACACAATACGAATATTGTCGGATTGTTTACTTTTACTGCATGCGCCTTCGCTACAGGAAACTTCAACATCCGCATCAGAACCAGCAATTGGCCATGCTGGAATTTCAGTAAATTCTTCAGAAGCAACTTCGTTCCAAGATTCTTGGTCAACATACTGATTATCTGTGACCACTTTATCCTGGGTATAGAAAACCTCAGACGTGACAACCTGGGGTTCTGCGGTATCCGCGGCAAAGCAATAACCCGCCGCACAACCAAACATTGCTGCAATCAAAATCTTGCGGAACATGTGATTCTTCCTTTCTTTTTCCTTATTTAATGTATTTATTATACCAATTTGACCGAATCTGTGCAAGACATAAAACACACCCAAAACAAACAAATTTATCACAAGATAAAATCGCACGAATCGGTAAAAGATGTTATACTTAAACAGAAATCGTAAACAATTAGGGGCAAAAACATGGAAAACATTTTGATTTTAGCTGGTATTTTTGTATTAATAATAGCATTTGGCATAATTGCTTTTGCAGTATTTCGCACAAATGCAAATATCAAGAACATAAACAGAACATTAGAATTTCAATATAATTTGTTTGTAAAAATGCAAGCTGTGTTAAAAAACAAATCTGCAACAAACGCTGTTGCTGAAAACGCAGAAATGATTTACCAAGATTTATTGCAAAATCTTATTCCCGTTATGGCGGCAATTGATGTTATGCCACGCAACACAAATGAACATCCACTTTGGCGCGCACTTGGTGGAATTATGGATGAATATGCAAAAAATCCCTTTGCGTTGGAAAAATTACGTCGCGCAATAAAAAATAATGGCGAAGTTTCCCGTAATATCGACAATTATATCTCGTTGTCAGCGATTTGACTTTACCAGAGTTCCGGATTCTGAAATAGAAAAAAGATTGAATATTGTATGTAAAGAAGAAAAAATCAATATACAGCCAGAGGCCATTTCTTTAATCACATCATTGTGTGATGGAGGCATGCGAGATGCCTTATCAATATTAGATCAAAGCGTGGCATATTGTTCATCGGAAATACAAGCAGATGATGTTAGACAAATCTATGGTGTTGTAACCATTGAAGATATAGCTAGAATATTTAAAAATTTATATAATCGTAATATTGAAGAAGTGGTTATCTCTTTAAAGAATATCAATGATAAAGGAATGGATCTTCGTAGATTCACATCAGATTTCATATCGTTGATCAAGGATAGTATTATATATGATTATTCTTCAGAAACAACATTAATCAATCCAAACACAAAAAAAGTATTGGACCAATATATCATGTCAACTTCTTTACCTTTTCGTATGAATTTGTTATATGAATTAATGGAAACTTATAATAAATTTGTCTATGCTTCCAACATATTAGATTATTTAGAAGCAGGATTATTAAAGGTTATATCTGATTCATATGATGAAAACAATAAAGAAAATGATGTAAAGAAAAAAGAAAATTCTGCGGACAGGATTAGGAATTCATATGAAACAACACAAGAAAATCCAATAAAAAAGGTTGAGACCCCACATTTTAAGCAAGAATCCAATGTGAAACCACCGGAAAAAGCATATGATGTTTCACGTGAAACATTAAATAAAGAGAGTGACAGAGATAGTAAAATCATATTAGATGATGAAACTATCATAAGATTGTTGGTAGGTGCAAATAAAAAAGAAAAATCAGAAGATATTAATAAGTATGAAAATCAATCTGAATTTGATTTTAATACAAAATATATGCGAGAACAGTCCTTATTAAGACAGTCGACTTTAGTGGCTAGTTCAGAAGAATATCTGATTGTCAGTGTGAAGAGTGAAGTAGAATCAAAAGCAATTAATGAATTTCAACAGACGGAGGGCT